>NZ_JADBVE010000062.1:0-37046 GCF_020245285.1 Microcystis sp. M31BS1 | reverse complement strand
TTAATCTTCCTGTTTACCGTCGGTTGTCTGACTAGCGTGGTCGGTTATCGTTTCTATAATCAGCCGAAATTGGCCGTCGGGACTATTTCCCCCGTCACGATTATCGCCCCCGAAGATGCCCGTTTTCATCTTGACTAAGAATTTGCTGATGAGGACAAAACATGAGCAAAAATGATCCATTTTTTGAGATTTTAACCCCTCTTAATTGTACGATCTGCGTCACTGTTACCTATTGGGAAATTATCACCCAGATAAAACATCCTATAATGAAAGGACAAGAAAAATTAGTCCAAGAAACCCTTAGCCAACCTGATGAAATTCGACGTAGCCGCAGTGACCCTAATGTTTATCTTTTTTATAAACTTCAACGACCAAAACGTTGGCTCTGTGCCATTATCCGAAAACTCAATGGTGATGGCTTCCTAATTACCACTTATCCCACCGATGCAATTAAAGAAGGGGAAATTTTATGGCAGAAGTAAACGTTTATTATGATCCGATGGGCAATACCTTAACCGTGTGGTTTGGCGATCGCTCTTCAGAATATCTCTGCGAAGAAACCGGCGACGAAGTTATTTTAATGAAAAATCAAAAAGGCGAAGTTATTGGTTTTGAAAAACTTAACTATAGGATTTCTGAGAACAGGAATCTGAAAATTTCCCTAGAAACCGCCATCCCTCTTTAAACAATAAAAGCGAAAAATAACACTTAAGTAGCTGGGTTATAATTAAATTAAAAATGGATTTTAGGTTCGATCCCCCCTGCCCCCCTTGATAAGGGGGGTGCCGATAGGCGGGGGGATCTACCCTTGATAAGGGGGGTGTCGATCCCCCCTGCCCCCCTTGATAAGGGGGGTGTCGATCCCCCCTTAATTCCCCCTTGATAAGAGAGGTGTCGATCCCCCCTGCCCCCCTTGATAAGGGGGGTGCCGATAGGCGGGGGGATCTCCCTTGATAAGGGGGGTATCTGATAATTTTTAACACCTACCTACTTATCTCACCATTAAGATAACTGCTATAATTATTCGCTTCAAGAGCCAAAAGTAAAACCAGAAATATAGAGAGCTTACTAACAAGCTCTCTATAAAGTTTAGGTCTTTTACCACTTATCTTCCAGACTAGGATCTGTTAGCAGTATTCAAGCTACCAACTTGAATATTCAGATTAATTTTTTGTCCTTCCCGGCTAATTTCTACGGGTAAATTATCGCCGATTTGAGTGTTATCAACAATTTCCTGAACCGCATCGGGATCGGTGACATTCTTACCACCTACAGACTTTAACACATCACCCGATCGCAATCCTGCTTCTGCGGCAGGAGAATCTCTCATCACTCGCACTAACAAGACACCAGAATCATCGGGGACATTCCAATTATCAGCCATGGGACTATCGGCTAATTGTTCTTTTACCTCTGGAGTTAACTGCACCATTTGAACACCGAGATAGGGATGTTCCACCTTACCCGTGGCGATTAATTGTTCAGCGATTTTTTGGGCAGTTTTAATCGGAATAGCAAAACCTAAACCCTGGGCATTTTGAATGATAGCAGTGTTAACTCCGATGACTTCTCCCCGAGCATTTAACAAAGGTCCGCCGGAATTTCCGGGGTTAATTGCCGCATCGGTTTGCAGGAAATCCACCCGTTTATCACTAGCACCAATTTGGGAGCCATTGCGTTCCTTGGCACTAATAATCCCCGTGGTGACAGTGTTATCTAATCCCAAAGGATTACCGATAGCGATCGCCCATTCTCCCACCTGTAAACTATCAGAATTACCTAATTTAACCGTGGGTAAATTGCTCGTTTCTACCTGTACCACTGCCACATCAGTTAAAGGATCACTACCTAAAACTTTACCATCAATGGTGCGACCATCTTTGAGGGTGACAGTCACCTTATCTGCTCCCTCGACAACGTGAGCATTGGTGATAATTTTACCGTCATTACTGATAATAAACCCGGAACCTGTACCCCTTTGAACTTGTTTTTCTCCTCGCTCTGGTATTTGAGAACCGAAGAAGCGACGGAAAACAGGATCGTTAGCAAATTCCGAAAAATCACCGCCTCCATTGACTTCCCTAGAAGCATTAATTCTCACCACCGCCGGCCCCACTTCTTGCACCACAGAAGCGACAAAATTGGTAGGAATAACCAAAGACGAGGGAGCGGCTGCCGCTGCTGTGGAGGGGCGAGGATTATTGGTAGCGGTGGCAATATTTTGGGCTAATTCTAGAGGATTTTGACTGTAGGCATAGGTGGCACCGATACCTAACCCAGCACCCAAAACCAGTAAAGAGGAATAGGCAAAAAGTTTTTTCATCGCAGAAGATTTGGAGCGTTTGGGATTGCCTTCGTTGCTCGGGGAAATATTATCGTTAAAAATATTGTGAGTCATAGTTTTTACTGTTTAACCATTTTGAGAAGGGAATAAAAGTCAGTCCTAATAATCGTGGGTGTGAGAGGAGTGTTTCGGAAAACGGCTGAGGACTGACTATCTCTAATTTAGGCAGGGGATATGAACTTACTGTGACGCAGACATGAAGTTTTGATTGCAAGGTCATTATCCTAGTGGATAGACAGGTAGAAAGATAGAGAAAAAGGTCAATGATAGATTTTTCCTGGTTATTAAACCCAGGGTAAGAGCATCTCAATTAGGCTTGACAAAAGGCTCTCAGCACAGCAATCATATATAGCGTTTTTCAGTCTGCTGAGGTACAAAAGTTATGGGTTTTAGGCACTCATGCAAGAGGCAAAAGGCAAAAGGGAAGAAAAATAGGTGTACCTCACTAGCTTAGGAAACGCTATAGTTATTCTAAGTACGGGACAAAAAGCTTGAAAAGTAGAGAGAAAAGGGGTTTCATAGAAAGTAGAAACAACATCCCGAAACTGGTTTGGAGAAATCATTAGTTATTTCGAGCAAAGGACAACGAATGGGGTGGTCGAGGGAATCAATAATAAACTTAAACTAATAAAACGGAGAGGCTATGGCTTGAGAAACTTTCGGAATTTTTGGGTTAGAAGTATGTTATCTTGGCATCTTGTCTGTTGATTTAGCATAAAGAGTAACGAAGAGCCGAAAAAGTCCCTAAATTTCCCCCCCAATCACTCCAAGGGTCGGCGCTTTTTGAGGGAAAAAAAGTCTAAAAATATTATCCAACAAGGTTTTTAGATTTATTCAGCACCCCCTAAATAGAACAGACAAAAAGCCTGTTCTATCCATGAGGAGAAAAAAACTTAAACGGTCATGATATCTTTTTCTTTTGTCGTTAACAAATCCTCGATTTTGGCGATAAATTTATCGGTGGATTTCTGCACTTGATCCTGTAAATCCCTGGATTCATCCTCAGAAATTTCGTGACTTTTCTCCTGTTTACGGATAGCATCGATCGCATCCCGGCGAATATTGCGGATAGCCACCTTTCCTTCTTCGGCCAATTTCGCCGCTAATTTGACCAATTCCTTGCGGCGATCGCTAGTGAGGGGAGGGATATTCAAACGAATGATCTGACCGTCATTACTGGGGGTTAAACCCACGTCCGAGAGAGAAATCGCCTTTTCGATCGCCCCCATACTGGTACGATCGAAGGGTTGAATGGCGATCGTGGTCGCGTCGGGAGTGCTAATGGTCGCCAGGGACTTGAGGGGAGTTTCCATGCCATAATACTCCACCACGATCCGATCTAAAAGAGAAGCATTTGCCCGGCCGGTACGAATCGTATTAAAAGCTCTCTGGGTTGATTCGACGGTTTTCTGCATCTGGTCTTGAACTTCAGCTAACTTCACAGAATCCTCCTACCAATGTTCCAACGGGTTCACCTTTGACAGCGCGAACAATATTACCTGTCACCGACAGATCGAAAACGACTATCGGGATATTATTTTCCTTGCACAGAGCGATCGCAGTTCCGTCCATCACCCGCAGATCATGAGTCAGCACATGACCGTAGGTGAGACTTTGAAAGCGTCGCGCGTTAGGGTTATGGGAGGGATCGGAATCATAAACTCCATCCACTTTCGTCGCTTTAAACACCACTTCCGCATCGATTTCGGCAGCGCGCAGGGCCGCAGTGGTATCGGTGGTAAAGAAAGGATTACCCGATCCCGCACCGAAAACCACCACCCGACCTTTTTCCAGATGACGGATTGCTCGCCGGCGGATGTAGGGTTCAGCTAATTCCTGCATGGCAATCGCCGTTAATACCCTAGTCGGTACTTGCGCTCGTTCTAGGGCATCCTGCAAGGTCATAGCGTTCATGACTGTTGCTATCATACCAATATAATCGGCCGTGGCCCGATCCATGCCGGCCGAGGCGGCTTTCACCCCGCGAAAAATATTGCCCCCACCGACCACGATCGCCAATTGGATGCCTTGGTCAACCACTTCGGAGATTTCCTGAGCGATAGCGGAAACCACCATCGGGTCGATCCCATAGCCGAGATTGCCCATTAGGGCCTCCCCACTCAGTTTTAATAATACCCGCTTGTACGCCATGCCCTTACTACCACTCGCTAAAACAAGATCTAGATAATTTTTGTCTCCCCATAAGATAGCAGGTTTTGGCCTTGATTTAAGCTGACCAGTTCACTCTCCCCTGGGGCCGACAAGTTAAGATTAATAAATCTTTTCCTTGGGGAATTTGTATTTAGTGATACCTTTGTTATTAAAAGGAGCTTAGTTTTATAGAGAATTAATAACCGTGGTCAGCGATCGATTACTATTGGTCAACAAAAGCAATCAAGGGGCTGCTAACATCGATACCTTTGATTGGGTGTATGGGTTTCAGGATGGAACTCGTCTGATGGGAAAGGTTTGCGGTTACTTAGATCCCGATAGTAATCGTCTTCTCGATCCCGAAAACTGCAGCGCTATCTACCAGAATGCCCAGGGACAAGTCCTTAGTCGTTGGCAAGCTGGAGATTTTATCGCTTTTGAACTAACCACCACCGGGGAAAATCTCCTGCTCGTGGCTTCTAATGATAATTGTGTCAGTAATAGTCTCTGTTTGGTTTCGGGCATTAGTCGCAGCTGCGCCCAAGTTAGCGATGAAGGAAAATCCCTCGTCCAGGAGGTTTTTCAATACCCGGCTTGGTCTTTGCAGGGCGATCATAGCATTTCTAAGCCGGCTTTCAGTTGGAATTGTTCCGTATCTCCCTTTTTCCCCTTTGTTTCCCTGCGTTTTAATCTTCAGTCCACCAGCAGCAAAAAATTCTATCGTTGGACGGTTTCCCCCTATTTTCCCTTTTGTCCCCTCTTAGAAGTGGGAGAATCCCTTGCCTAATTAGCCTTCTCTATTCTTTTGCAAATAATCGACTAATGCCCATAATCCTAGGCGATAACTTTCGGCCCCAAAACCGCTAATCTGTCCGATGGCTATATCGGCAATGTAGGAATGATGACGAAAAGACTCGCGTTTGTAAATATTGCTTAAGTGTACTTCCACACAGGCCATTTTTGTGCCTAATAGTGCGTCGCGGATGGCGATACTGGTGTGAGTATAAGCTCCCGCATTAATCAAAATACCGTGCTGCTGACCCCATGCTTGCTGAATCCAGTCCACTAATTGCCCTTCCTGATTGGACTGGTGTGCGGTTAAATTCACCCCTAAACGGGTAGCTTCTTCGCTTAAAAACTGGTTAATCGTCTCTAAATTGACGTTACCGTAGAGATTCGGCTCTCTTTTTCCCAATAGGTTTAAATTCGGCCCGTGTAGAACCAGAATGCTTAGTTTATTCACAAATGTCCTCCCTATCACCACGAGAATTAATCTTATCTCGATCAGGGACTATTGCCGATCAACAAAATTTTTGCCGCTACGGTAATCACTGCACCAATAGTAGCACTGAGCGCACCGACAATGATCGGCAGAATGAGACCTCGGAATCCCTGGAGGTCGGAAATAGCTTTAATCATGGTAGCCTGTTCACTTTCCACCTTTTCGAGTCGTTTATCCATCCCTCCGACTTTCTCGGTTAAAGCAACCAATCCTATCGATTTAACTTGTTCATTTTCCACCTTTTCGAGTCGTTTATCCATCCCTACGACTTTCTCGGTTAAAGTAGCTAATCCTATCTCTACTTTATTTAATCTTTCATCGATTCTGTCAAAGCGCTCATCAATCTTGTCAAATTTTTGATTAACGTCCCTTTGTAGATTGTCTATTTTTCCCTCGATCCTGGTCAGAATAGTTTCTAGGGAATAAGTGACGGTTTCTCCTGACATCCTGGTAAACTCCCCTTAGTTTTATCTTGATCCTCCTCCCATTCTCGCTTTATCCATGGGAGACTACCCTTTATTATCACCCCAAAATATAGTGCCAGTGTTTGTTTCCCCAGCAGATACCGGCATCTGTCCCCTTTTGTCGATTAAATTTGTTAGATTTTGGAGGAGAAATGTTAACTTATTTTAAAATTTATGCTGAGCAGCACTGCTACCTATCCCATCGGGGGAACAGATATCGATCGCTTTGATTGTCGTCAAGTTTGGTATCCTATCTACTACGTCAAAGATTTAGACAAAAAGCAGCCCCAACGCTTTACCCTACTAGAAGAGGATTTAGTGATTTGGTGGGACAAAAATCAGCAAGAATGGCGAGTTTTCGAGGATAAATGTCCCCATCGTCTCGCTCCTCTCTCAGAAGGTCGTCTTAACGAAAGCGGACATCTAGAATGTCCCTATCACGGTTGGTCTTTTTCCGGAGGAGGAAACTGTGAATTTATTCCCCAACAACCGGAAAACAGTCAAGCTAACACCTCTCGACGCGCTTGTGTGCGGTCTTTTCCCACGGCTATCCGTCAGGGATTATTATTCGTTTATGCGGGTAATCCCGAAAATGCTCCCCTGACTGCGATTCCAATTATTGAACCCATGGAGGAGGATGGTGATGCTTGGATTTGTTTGGATACCTTTCGAGATCTACCCTACTCGGCCGTCACTTTAATCGAAAATATTATCGATTCTAGTCATGTTCCCTATACCCATCATCTCACCATCGGTAATCGGGCCAATGCCGCTCCTATGGAATTAGAAATTATCGAGTCCAATCGTCAGGGATTTAAGGGAATTTGGCCCGAAGGACCGCGTAAAGGTCAATTAGGTCAGCAATACAGCAATTTTATCGCCCCCGGATTAATTTACCACGATCTCACCTCGGAAAAGTTCGGACGGACTTTAACCGTAGTCTATGCAACTCCCATCCGTCAGGGAGAATGTCGTCTCTTTGCTCGTTTTCCCTTTAAATTTAACTCTAAACTGCCGAAATTCTTCATTAAGCTTACCCCCACTTGGTATTCCCACATCAATCAAAACGCTATTCTCGAAGATGATCAGATTTTTCTCTACTATCAAGAGCGTTATCTGCAAGCTCAGGGAGGTAGTCAGAATTTTAGTCAAGCTTGTTATCTCCCTACCAAAGCGGATTTATTGGTGTTTGAGTATCGCAATTGGGTTAATCAATACCAAGCTGATCCTTTCGCCGGTCAACCTTTTCCCCCCCTACAATCAAAAGAGATTCTCCTCGAACGCTATCACTCCCATACCAAAAATTGTGCTGTTTGTCAAGGGGCTTTAAAAAATATTAATCGTCTCCAGGGGTTAACATTAGCGATCGCTATTGTTCTTGGTCTATCTTTACCAGTTTTAGCTCTAATTTTCGCTCAATCGGCCCTTGTTCCCGTGACAGTGCTGACAGTATTAACTGCAATTATGGTGGCAGTTTATTGGCGCTTGGGAGAACTGAAAAAACAGTTTTATCAAGGACGGGAATTATTGCCGAGAAATACCGGTAAAAAGCGATAAAGCTGCCGAAAAAGAGCGGAAGTTAGGGAACCTGTTCCTCACTATCGACTTTGGGGGTTTGGTTTTGGGAAGATTGCTGAAGTTCTTGCCAGCGAGTTTCTGCCAGTTGTTTTTGTGCCTGCACTTCTCGGTCATTGGAACGATAACGAAGGGATTCTTGATAAGCTTGAATCGCTCGCTCGTATTGACCGAGTTTAAACCAACTATTGCCTAAACTTTTCCAGGTTTCGGGGTTATCTTTTTGTCTTTGAATCGCCTGTTGATAGGCATTTATAGCTTGGTAATTGTCGCCTAAACGATACCAAGCGTTACCGATACCGATAAAAACTTCGGCTTTTTGGGAAGAAATGCGGCGAGCTTTTTCGTAGGATGCGATCGCTTCTTGAAATCTTTCCATTTGATGAAGTAATGCCCCTTGATGTAACCAGGCTTGATAATAATTAGAATTGGCTTTAGTTGCTTGAGTAAATGCCTCCAAAGCTTCTGGTTTGCGGCCTAATTTTTGCAGAATAATCCCTTGACTATAGTGAGCTTGGGAAAATTGGGGATTAAATTGTCCAGCTTTGCTATAACTTTCTAAAGCCTCATTAATTTTATTTAATTGATACAAACTATTACCTTTTTGATACCAAATTAAGGCATTATCCGATTCGATCGCTAGAGCCTGATCGTAGGCTTTAACTGCCCCTTCATAATCCTCAAGATTTTGTAATGACCAGCCTTTTTTATACCAGGTTTTGGCATCATTTTGCTGAAAAGTTAACAATTTGTCAAGAGCTTTTTGGGCGGCGGAATATTGTTGCAGTTCTAGATAGATATCGGCCTTACCTTGCCAAGCTTGACTAGCGGCAGGATTAAGAGATAAGACCCGCTCAAAACTTTCCAAAGCCTCTTGATTTTTGCCTAACTTATCTAAAGCTTGCCCGCGACCGAGCCAAGCTGGCCAAGCGGAATCTGGGTTAATTTGAATAGCTTTTTCGTAGATAATTAAAGCTTCCGAGTATCTTTGTAAAGCTAATAAAGCATCAGCTTTTCCTTGGAATGCCTCAAGATAATCGGGATTAATTTTTAAGGCTTGATCATAGTAATTGAGGGCATCGGTATAGCGTTTGAGTTGATAAAAAGTCTGACCTTGTTGATAGTAACGAAGAGAATTACGAGAATTTTTCCAATAGTCAAAACCCAGATAAGAACCTGCTATTAAGCCAATTGTCCCACAGACAGATAAGATTTTTTTTAACCAAGATTTCCCTTGACGAGCAACTTGATCTTGAGATTTCACCACCTGGGTAGTTTTCGGAGCGAGATGATGAATTTTCCCTAATTTTCTCAGATCGATTAATGCTTCACTGGCGCTGGTATAACGCTGACGAAAATCATAGCGGATCATGCGCTCGATAACATAACTAAACTCGGCGCTAGTCATGGCCAAATGTTGCCAGAGAATTTCCCCCGTGCGAGCATCCAGTGGAATATCTTCGGGCTCTTTACCGGTTAAAGCTTGTAATCCAATAATACCAGTGGCATAGATATCGCTACTAAAACGCGGATAACCTTGGGCCTGTTCACTGGGGAAATAACCAGGGGTACCAATAGCGATGGTAGAAACGGTTTTACCTTCTTTAACCACTTGAGTGCTAATTTGTTTGACAGCACCAAAATCAATTAAAACCAATTGATGATCTTGGCTGCGACGAATAAGATTGAAGGGATTAACATCGCGATGGATCACCTGTTTGTGATGGACAAATTCGAGAATCGAGAGAATTTCTGTTAATAAAGCCACCACTTTCTCTTCATCTTGCCTATAGACACCGGCAGTAATTTCTGTGGCTAAATCTTCCCCTTCAATGTATTCTTGCACGAGGAAAAATTGCCCATTTTCCTCAAAATAAGCAAATAAACGGGGAATATGGCGATGAATGCCCAATTCTTGCAGGATTTTCGCCTCGTTTTCAAAGAGTCGTCTAGCGATGGCTACAGTTTCGGTATCCTGGCACTGGGGTTGAAATTGTTTGATCACACAACGATTTTGATTGGGTAACTGGCGATCGCAGGCCAAGAAAGTCTGTCCGAATCCCCCTTTTCCCAATTGACGGATAATTTGGTAGCGATGACTAAGGATTTTTCCGGCAGCGAGTTCCATAGACGATGGCAATCTAGGGTTTTTTACTATTCTAGGCTTTTCGGCTCTCTTTTGCGGTCGATGGACAAAATGGGGAAATTCTGCCATTCTACTTTTTTCCCTATAGAGAGGGAAAAAATTCCCTGTTGAGGGGACTGACATGACAGACAGAAAAAAATAATCTAGAAACAGAGAAAGTTCACTGTTGTTTTTTGAGAGGATAACCGCTATGTCTATCAATTCTGTTACTAGAGCCAGCACAGCCTTACTGATTACCCTGCTCATGGGTTCCATGTCCGGTACTTTTCCCGTCCTCGCTCAAAGTAATATTAATCGGCCAAGTCTCATCGCTCAACAAATCTCGATTCCAGCCGGAACAGTTATCCCTTTGAATTACCAGAAAGCCGATAAAATTTTAGTTTCTAAAAGTGATGTTATTCCTCTGACTTTAACCGTAGCCAGAGATATTCGTAACCGGAATGGGATTGTGGTGATTGCGGCAGGAAGTGAAGTCAAGGGTACTTTAGAAGCCGCGGGCCGAGGTGTGCGGTTTATTGCCGATGAAATTCGCCTTGATGGGGGCAATCGCACTATTCCCCTCAATGCCACTTCGCGATTAATTACTACCACTGAAACCGTGCGTAAAGGGGCAAAAACTCAAGATATCTTAGCGGGAACCGTCGCCGGTGCGGGGGCAGCCACAGCGATCGCTGCTCTCACGGGCGATCGCAAGATCGAAGTTCTCGATGTCTTAGCGGGGGCAGCCGTGGGAACTCTTGCAGGATGGGGTTTACCGACGGCGGGAATTGTCGGTGGTAGTTCCGTGCAGTTATACTCTGTTAACCCCGATCGAGATTTAAATATTACCCTGCAATCGCCCCTAGTGATCAGAGATTAGTTAGGGTCTGCTGGCGGACTTGGTGTCAACTCATTGGTTTAAGCTGCCCGCGCCTTTAAATTGCTTGTTGAGACGAGACGAGACAAGAGACAAGAGACAAGACCCCCCAACTCTACCCGACATCGGGGGGGCAAGGGGTGGCAAGGGGGGGTCAGCTAATCTAAGGATAGGCGGTTAAGATGCGTCTTAGTTTAATCGGAGCGATCGATTTGTTAGATTTTTAATAGTCGGTCTGTGAACCGATAGACAGAAACAGTCAAAACATCAGAATTCAGAGATCAAAGTATGAAACTTCCTACAGGGTTACGGCGAACTATTACCCATGCTTTGGCAACTTTTCTGGGAGTTATGCTCGGTTTTAGCAGTTTAGCGGCGGTAAATGCTCAAAATCTGCCCACTGCTGCCGCCGATCTGCCCAGAATCCCCCCGGAGATGACGGCGGAAAGTTTTGTCGCTAAAGCAGTGGCGCGCACGGGTGCGGCGGTGGTGCGAATTGACACCGAAGCGATCATTACTCGTCCCAATAGCCCCTTTTTTGATGATCCTTTTTTTCAGGAGTTTTTTGGGGAACAGTTTCGTCTTCCCACCCAACAGCGAGTGGCTGGCCAGGGATCGGGTTTTATTATCGATGGCAGTGGTTTAATCTTAACTAATGCCCATGTGGTCGATAATGCCGATAAGGTAACGGTAACTTTAAAAGATGGTCGTAGCTTCAAGGGGGAAGTACGCGGTACTGATGAGATCACTGATTTAGCCGTGGTGAAAATTAATCCCCAAGGGGAAAATTTACCTGTAGCCGTCCTCGGCAATTCCGCATCCATACAAGTGGGGGACTGGGCGATCGCAGTAGGCAATCCCGTCGGTCTAGATAATACGGTAACTTTAGGAATTATTAGCACGATCGGGCGCTCGGCGGCTAAGGCCGGTATTCCCGATAAACGCATTGATTTTATCCAAACCGATGCCGCTATTAACCCGGGTAATTCCGGCGGTCCTTTACTCAACGCCCAAGGGGAAGTCATCGGCATCAATACGGCGATTCGTGCTGATGCCATGGGCATCGGTTTTGCCATTCCCATCGACCGGGCCAAGCAGTTACAAGCGACCCTAGAATCAGGTCAAAAGGTGGCCCATCCCTATATCGGTGTGCAGATGGTTAATCTAACTCCCGATTTAGCCCGGGCGAATAATCAAAACCCCAATTCTCCCCTGATCGTGCCGGAAGTGTCGGGAATTTTGGTGGTGAAAGTCCTACCCAATACCCCCGCCGAAAAAGCTGGGATCCGTCGCGGGGATGTGATTGTTAAAGCTAATAATCAACCGGTTAGCGATGGCGGTGAGTTACAGGAAATGGTGGAAAAAACCGGGATCGGTCAATCTTTACCCCTAAGAATCAGAAGGGGTGAAAGGGCGATCGATCTCACCGTAATCACCGCCCAAATGTCAAATCAGTAATCGGCAGTCAGTGATCAGTTATCAGATGTGAGTTTTCATGCCTTGATTGAGCAGCGACGAAAATCTTTTCAGGACTCGTAGCGCCGATAAAGCCGCTGCAACTTGTCATAGAAACGCTTGCGGACTTTTTCCGGGGAGATCAGCAGGCAATCTTCCCCGTAGGGGAGAATCTCGCGGAAAAACCAGAAGCTACTCGTTACCTGTCGGGTAATCTGCCGGACAGGGGGATCGTTCGAGATCAATTCGTTGGCGATATCGATAGCGGTTTTAGTCCGGTAGGATCGAGCTAATCCATCGAACAGGTGAAACTCGGCCGACAGACTATCAAGCTGATTGCGCCATTTGCCCCTAGGGATCGGGGTAATTAAGGAATCGTTGGGGATTCGATCGATCCTTAAACTCCAATTATGCTGTAGTTCGGAAATATCTTGATTTCCCTCGGTTTCCTCGCACCAACAATCGAGATATAAGCGATCCTCGTGACGATTGATAGCGGCATGGTAAAGATGGAATTCCCAGATTCGATCGCCGGCATCCTGATAGGATAACTGAAACGGTTGTTGTCGGAGAATGCAGCGATCGAGTTCTAACCGCCATGGTGGGGGAGGATTGTCGAGGCGGCCTTCTAGCTCTTTCCGTAAGGGTCCCGACAGTTCGCTCCGTTCTAATAGTAGTTTAGTTAGTTCTAGGGCGATGGGGATTTGTCCAGCATCGATGAGAGAATCGATCGCCTGTTGGAGCATCTGCAAGCGCTCGGGCTTCCAGTCGTGATTAAGAGCGATTTTAAGCTTATTACGGGCAATTTCTTTGATTAACTTCGATATATTCGGTTTATCTCCCCAAAATAGCCCGAATTCACTGGCAAGGATTTCTAGGGCCTGTTTTTCTTTTTCACTGACCGATAAAGTGATCGATTGTCCTATCCGGCTCATAGTTTATAAATATACGGACACTTTTTCTGTTAAGGTACTTGTCCATCCCTATTATCGTGGTTATTATGGAAGATAGCAAGGAGTTACGGACAGAAATTCATGGTAAATTATCAAGTAACGCTCAGGCCAGTCTATTCCTGTCCCGCAGACGAGATTCCGGAGGGGATCAAGGTTCCGCAAGGATGGCGGTTATCGTGGCATCAGGTGGAGACGTGGAAAGCACTCAACGATCCCGAGATCGATGTGATTTTCAATACGGCCATGACGGGGGACGGGAAAAGTCTGGCGGCCTACCTGCGAACTTTACAAGGATATTTCCCGATTATGGGACTCTACCCAACCAACGAACTAGCGCGGGATCAGCGGGGTCAGATTGAGGCATATATTCAACGATTTCAACCAACGGATCAACCCAGGGTCAATCTTTTAACCGGGCCCGAGTTGGAATTGTACGCCGAACGGGATGGGAAAACGAAAGCGATCGCTCTAGAGACTCGATCGAAACAGTCGGAAATTCTCTTAACTAACCCCGATATTTGCCATTATCTGCATCGGGGGGCCTATTTAACCCCCTACGATAACCCCGATCAGCTATGGAACCGGATCGATAAACATTTCGATCTCTTCCTATTCGATGAATTTCACGTTTTCGGCACGCCACAGGTCGCCAGTATTATCAATACCATGCTTCTAATCCGACGGGCCAATCGTGGGAAACGATACCTGTTTTTGTCCGCAACTCCCGACGAGGGTTTACTAAAACGATTGGATAAAGCGGGGTTTCGCTATCGATCGATCGACCCAGTAAGAGAAGGAAAATACCAGTTTCCCGATACCCCAGAAGAGGCCAATTCCCTCGCTCAACAGGGATGGCGACAAGTAACCTCGGAAATCGAGCTATCTTTTATTCCTTTACCGTCGAGTTTTCAAACTTCGGAAAATTGGTTGAAGGAAAATAAAGAGCGAATTTTAGACTATTTTAAGCGATACCCCGGCAGCAAGGGCGCGATTATTCTCAATTCGATCGCTTCGGTTAAACGTCTGCTGCCGATTTTCCGAGAATTATTGGCGACTATCGGTTTAACAGTGGGGGAAAATACGGGTCTTTCGGGAACGCGGGAGAAGTTGGCATCGTTAAATCGTGATCTGGTGATCGGAACGAGTACCATCGATGTGGGGGTGGACTTCAAGATTAATTTTCTCATTTTCGAGTCGTCGGATGCGGGAAATTTTATTCAACGTTTCGGCCGTTTAGGCCGTCACAGCGGCTACGATCGAAAGGGAACGGCGGTAAAATTTACTAACTTCACAGCGATCGCTCTGGTTCCGAAATTTTTGCTAGAACGGTTATTCGAGAAGAAAGACCCACCGTTACAAGTCGGGGAACGGTATGACCGAATTCAGCTACAGGAGGCCATCAAGAGTAACTACCGTCATATCAATAATTTCGAGGGTTATTACCAACGTTGGGGAGCGGTACAATCATTTCAACTCTGGTGGAATTTAGGGAGTCCGAAGATCAAATCCCAATACGGGGAAAGTCGCCAGAAGTTTCAACAGGAATGCGAGGAGGTTTTCGATACCAGTTTAAAACGGGTCGCCAGTCGGGTGAAAGGATGGGCCGACGAATGGAAGGAGTTATCGGGGAAAAGCGGTAATCCGATTTTCGAGGATGCGTCTAGTTTTCGCGGGTCAAGTCCGTTACTATGCGGGTTATACGATTCGACGGAACTGGAGGAATGCGATCGCTTTAAAACCTACGATTTACCCAGTATTCTCGGTAATCTAGAGGTGGAGGTGTGGAGAAAAGGCGAGTTTAAGCGCCAGATCGAGGCCACGAAAACACCGATCGCGCGCAGACGTTTCGATTATTGTCTCGCGTTTCTGAATTTAAAGGGATATCGAGAGGAACGGTTAAACTGGCGCTTTACCTACGACGGCGATTTAGGCGAGATCGCCTCCGCGTGGAAAGTGCAGGTTTTGACGGGAATCGGTGTTTGGCAACCAGATAATCCTTGGCTCGATCGAATTAGTCGGGAGTTACGGGATCAGGCTCTGGTTAGCTTCGTTTTTGCCTATCCTGTCGCTGCAGTTCGCCAACGCTTACAATTACCGATGCACTTCGGTATTTATCCGATTAGTGACGAGAGTAGTATTCATTCTCCCGTGTCTCCCTATTCTATAGCGATCGGTCAATCGGCTTTGTTGTTGGATACTCTCGCTCATCGGTTCAAAGGTCAAGGGGGTGAGGTGTGGATCTGTTAGAAGTATTATCCCTAATAGGGCTTGCACATCAGCTTGGATGCGATGGCAGGAAAGCGATAGCAGATCTTCTCTCTAATAGAGTAGAGAAAGTTTCAATACCTAATAAGCATTATTACTCATCGCCTTCGAGGACTGAGAGAGCGACTTTCCTACAGACTAAGTGTACCAAAATCTGGTTTCGGTTTTTAGATGGTCTTTCTATACTCAATTAGTAATTGAGCTATAATCGATGGGTAAGTAACGTGAGGAATCACCCATGCAACCCACGGAAAAAAGCCATCCACCGATTACATCTGAAGCAACAACAGAATTATCCGAACTTGTGTACTATTTATCTCGCCTTCTATCTTTGCTAGAGCGTCGAGTCAATCACCTTGAACGTCGCGAGGAGAAGAATCAGGGCGAAATAAGCGATTTATGGGAATCAGTCAATGTATTACTCCATCGTTTGCCGTATTTAGAGGATCGTAATGCTGATTTAGAATGTCAAGTCAGTTTTTTTAATCCAGAGGATTAGATAAAATGCAAATTATAGACGATTTCACTTTATCGGCAGTTTTTTCCTGTAAAGCTCGGTAAATGGGTGATTTAGTTACCCGCATCGTACAAAGCTATTAGCTATAACCCTTACAGGACGTGGAAACATAGAGAAATGACCAACATAGATAATAATTCCCCTTCTACACGAGATAAACGAGCGTATATCAGCAATCTCGACCCAGAAAAGCGAGATTGTCTTGAATCTTACGAGCGCGGGGAATAGGTTTCCGATTGGACTCCAGAACGTCTAAAAGAGTTGCAATTCTACATCCTTACAGGATGAACCCAAATCGCTAGAGTGAATCCGAGATCAGCTATCAAACAAGAGATGAGGGAGTCAAAGTGTACGGACACTTTTTCTGGTATTTAGTTGCTCTTTGCTTCCTCCGCGTTTGATAATAGACATAGACAGACGCTAGGGACATCGATCGATATATCCATCGGATTCTTGCCATTTTTTTTGATAG
This sequence comes from Microcystis sp. M31BS1, assembly GCF_020245285.1. Classification (NCBI taxonomy): domain Bacteria; kingdom Bacillati; phylum Cyanobacteriota; class Cyanophyceae; order Chroococcales; family Microcystaceae; genus Microcystis; species Microcystis sp. M31BS1. The sequence goes on along the minus strand of NZ_JADBVE010000062.1, from coordinate 20,566 downwards.
GGGCTAAATATGAATAGGCTAGTAGAAAAAATTACGGCTATTGTCGAAAAACTACCGAATTTAAAACTATTAATTCTCTTTGGTTCCAGAGCGCGTGGAGAGCATAAACCTGATAGCGATTGGGATTTCGCTGTTTTATACGAGGAAAGAAGTGATCAAAAGGATATTTCGAGTCTGTTGAAAATTTATACACTACTCGAACAAGCTTTAGAGATTCCCGAGGACAAAATTGATGTGATTGATTTAAAAGAATGTTCGCCGATCCTCGCTCATTATGTCGCACGGGATGGTCAACTTCTATACGAACGGGAAACGGGACTATTCGAGGTATTTAAAGAAAAATTTCTCATGAATCCTGAAGAATCGAAAGCGTTATACCGTCAATTACGGAATAATCTAGAGATTTCTCTACGAGAAAAAGGAGTGTAAATGCTATTCAACCTCTGATTGCGATAGACGAATTAAACCTCATGAATCAATACCTCGCCGAACTTAGCGAGTACGGTTCGATCACCTTAGAGGATTATCGTACATTAAGAGAACGTCAATTAGCCATAGAAAGGTTAATTCAGCTTATCGTTCAAACTGGCATCGATATCAATTACCAGATTTTAAAATGTTTAGATATCGAGTCTCCGAATAATGCTCGCGACGCATTATTTCAAATCGTAGAACTGGGAATCTTAGAAGAACACCTAGCCGTTCAACTGGCCGAGTCTATTAAATTAAGAAACTTACTCGTACACCTATACAAGAAAATTGATCCCGATATCGTTCATTCCTCGATCGCTAATATTTTACGAGATTATCCTCGCTACCAACGCTCGATCGTTCAATATCTAGATTCCTTGGAGGCAGAAAATGGTTAAAAATACGAAAGAATTGAAAATTATCAATACAATCAATAGAATAACCACGACTGTGGAAAAAATACCGAATTTAAAACTATTAATTCTCTTCGGTTCTAGAGCGCGTGGAGAGCATAGACTTGATAGCGATTGGGATTTGGCAATTTCATACGATGAAACAAACAGACAAACACATATTAAGGAAATCAGTAATGATTACTTAACTTCTCTCTCTATCTTGAGTGAATTGTTTGAGATAAACCGTGATTCGATCGATCTAATTGAACTCGATCGCTGTTCTCCATTAATGAAGTATCAAGTCGCACGAGATGGAAAACTTATCTATGAAAAAAATACGGGAGACTTTTTAAAATTTCGTGTACGCGCTTGGAAAGAGTACGCCGATACCGCTAAATTCCGAAAGATTCAAAAAGACAGTATCGATCTTTGGCTCAAACAATGGGGGGTTTAAACGATGGAAAGAGAGATAGTCACCGTTAGAATTCGTTTAATGATCAAATATCTTAATCGATTACGGGGGTTCGAGAGCGTTACTCTATCAGAGTATTTGGACAATTTTGACTATCAACTTATGGTTGAGAGATTGATAGAATTATTGGTAGAGTCATCTTCCGATATTAATAGCTATCTTCTTTTACAATTACATAACGTAACTCCCGCTACCTATTACGATTCTTTTATAGAAGCTGGTAAAAATGGTTTAACTACCAGAGAACTAGCCGGGGAGTTGGCGAAATCATCAGGAATGCGAAATCGTTTAGTGCATCAATACGAGGCGATCGATAATGAACTTGTTTTTAAGGCGATTCCGATCGCTTTATCTCAATTTCCGCTTTATCTCAAACAAATTACCGACTATTTAGACTCTCTAGAGGTGAAAGATGCCTAAAAAACAAAAAAAATTAGAGGAAACGGGACAGTTAAATCTATTCGATAACACTACAGAAATTGACGATGAAGATCTAGATTTTGAGTTCGAGGATATTGATTTAGAATCTCTTTCTGGCGAAGATATAGGAATTAGCGAATCGGTAAGCGATCGCCGAGTCGAAACCGTTCGCCAACTGCTAACCCTAAAACTCCTACGGGAGGCGATTCGAGCGGAAAACCCCGACGATCGAGTTATGGCAGATTTTGCCGAAATGGTATTACCCAATTTACTCCGATTAGCGATCGGTGTCACGGCAAAAGGAGGAAATTTCTTCGAGAAAATCGATCGCCGTCGGGAATTAGAGGGAAAAAGCAAAGTTCGACGGGATAATGCAGGAGATCAATCTCTCAATACTCATTTACTTAATGGATTATTTCCCGCTAATCTCATCGAAAAACGACTAGAAAAACTCAATACTACCGTTCGACGGGTAGTAAAGGAATTCGAGCGCAGGTTGGCGATCGCTGGGTTTATTCTCCACGATTTCGAGAAATTCCGCTACTCGCTTTTTCCCGCGATGCCGGCGAAATATATCGAGATTAACGAGGACTTCGATCGAGATATCCGCAAACTATCACGAGAGGAACATCGAGAGATTTTTCAAGTATTGGTTCCCGAATTAGGATTAGATCGCTTTTTATTTTCCGATCAACCAGAAAAATGGACTGAATATCTTGATGATTTGATATATATCGCTAAAAATGCCCAGCGTCGGAATGATACCGATCGAAATACCTCTGAAGATGGGTTAAATACTCGCTTAAACAATAGCGCTCTCGAAAGTTTAACCGATCTTGCCTGTCTAGCCGATCGCTTGGCTTCCATTATTAAACACCCCCACGATGCGGAAAAAGCCTCGTTACAAGACCTTTTATACAGCCTCAGCTATGGGGAACTAAAATTTACTTACCACAGTATCGCCGAAAACCGCGGGGTACTAACGAACGTACTGAATAACGCGGTGATGGAAGCACATCAAGAACTAGACTATCAGCCTTTACTTTACCTGCCTACGGGAGTTGTCTATATCGCCCCCAAAAACGCGCCAGAAGTGTCCCTAGAAACCTTACCGAATCGAGTGGTGGACACCATTAAATCCCTCTGTAGCGGCGAATTACAGCGTAAACAAACGGGATTCGGTAGAGATGGCAAAGGGATGAAATACGCAGATTACTACAGCCAATTTTTCGACGATGCTGGGTTAATGCGCGCTGCCCTCAACGCCACCCTTCGCATCCTCGGTGATAATAAAGCGTCCGTGGCCCGAAGTCGCGGCGAAAACCTGATTAAATTTCAACAACAGGGCGTTTTACCGACGGATTACGATTTTCATTGTGAAGATGATATCCGCATCGATCGCCTAGCGGAATTCGGGGACGTGGTGACGCGGAAAATCTGGGGCGATCGCCTGGAAAAAATCGAACAGGCGCGAAAATTGCAGAAAAACTTACCCGCACCGCCGGATTTAGATTTAATTAGGGAGATCGCGCATTATTGGAATCTAGAAAATTATCTGCCACAAATTCGAGCGATCAAGCGTATTAATGAATCGTTAAAAGAACTCAAACTGAAAGGCAATACGGGAGGGGTTCCCTACGAATGGTATTATCTAGCGGCGCAATACCTGAAACAGCATCCCGGAATCGAGGATATTAGACCGGTTGCAGAAGATTTAATCGCTTTTCTCGCCGCAAAAATCGCCGCCATAGTTGCGGGATATAACTTACCCGATGGTTGGGAGGATTTGCGAGAGTGGGTTAATCAAGTGGTGCAGTTACCCGGTCGGGAATTGGCCCACTCGATCGAAATCTTCCAGAAAGAATTAAACCACTACAACGCCGCTAAAAAACAAGGTCGCGGCCGTCAACTTCTCTGTTCGATCTCCCATTCTCCCTATAGTGTCAGCGAACAGATGGAATCGGCGGTTCTTTTCACTCCCCAAGTCTATACTAATAAACAAATGCTGGCAGGCTCGAACGCCAAACGAAACATTTCCAGTATCGCGGGAACGGAAATGATGTTGCGTCAGATTCTTATGAATCAAACCCAAGCGGTAGGAAAACGTTTCGAGGAGGGCAAATATCGCTATCTGTACTTTTACCCGACCTATTATTTTACTCCCGAAACCAATAGTTTTTTACAAAAAGCCTACGCTAACATCGCTCAAACTCGTTTTGATAGCTCAATAAAGTTGCACTTTGTTGATAAGAATCTGGTCGCTAACTTCGATCGAACCCGTTATCAGAGTGTTGATAGTTTCCTGATCGATGAAAAATTAAGGCAGAAAAAGGAAACAATTAACGAGGAGGAAGATGGCAAAAAAGACCGCACTTTTAAACTATCCTATCCCGAAGATAAACCCCTAACCTTTTATTTTATGGCCCTACCTCCGGGCCGCGATCCCACCGATACGGAATCCTGGGTTATGCCGGCATGGTTAGGATTAGCTTTCCCGATGATTCTAGATGTCAAAACGGTGGTTTCTGAGTCTCCTATTCCTCCCTATCGCGACGGTGCGGAATTTGAAGAGACGGTATTTCTCGACAGTGCGCCCCAAGCGATCCGGTCCTTAACTCGACGCGATCGATTCCGTCTCGATCGAGTCTTGAACCCATGGCAAGATAATGACGGAAAAAAATATTCCGCCCCCTTAAATACCCTAACCGCAGCCTATTCTATTCATTTGGACGTAAACTCGAAGCAGGGTAAGACGGGTTATGATCCCAATTGGGGCAAATTAACGGAACTCGCTATCAATTTAGAAACCAGTCCTCTCTATGTTTTTCATTACCTTAAACAGTGGAAACGGGGCAAAGATGCCGATATACCGAGCGCTAATCGAATCGCTCTGTATCTCTACGATTTTTATCCTTGTTTCGATCCCTATGTACAAGCTAACCGAACCAATTTAACTATCGATATGACAGCAGAATCGCCCTTAAATCACCCTAAAAACTTAACCGAATTGTATCGTCAATTCTATCGAGCTAAATCTAGTAAAGGAAAACCAATTAAAGCCAATGCTATTCTTAAACCCATTGATGAAGCGGCGGACATTATTCTTAAAGCGGATAATGCTATAAGCGATGATTTGACTTCTTTGGTAGCGGCACGATTATTTAAACTAATGGATCGAGTACGCTCTCAAACAGCAGAAGGTCGATACGTTATCAAAGAGCGAGATCAAGAGCGAGAAAAAATCTTGGATTTTGCTAAATACTTTGTCAAAAATGTTTTCGAGGAGTCTTTTGAAAGTGATCGAGCCAGATTAGCAGGTCGTCAGCTAAATATTATCCGGGATACCTGCGAATTTCTCTATCGTTTAGAAATGGATAAAGAACGTCGCCAAAGACAAGTTCAACCTCTCGATACTTCAAATTCTTCTTCCGAGGAGGAAGAGTAAAAGCTTTAACTGTTATCCAAATGTCCACTTTTTCTATATTAGGAGCAAACTTATGACTTTTCTTAAATCTGTTGACGCTAAATTCTTTCATAGCGAGATTCCCTACAAACCGATGGGAAAATATGTTCACTTTTTGACGATTCGAGTCACAGAATCTTATCCTTTATTTCAAACAGATGGAGAGCTAAATAAAGCTCGTGTTCGTGCGGGAATTGATAGCAAAAAAACGATTAGTCGTTTATCGATGTTTAAACGAAAACAGTCAACTCCAGAACGTTTAGTCGGTCGAGAATTACTTCGTAAATACAATATTGTAACTGCGGAAGAGTGCGAGTACAATGTTTCTTTTGGAATGAATAACCCCGATTGTATTATTTACGGTTTTGCGGTTGATAAGTCGGGAACGTCTGGATCTGGGTCAGAAAAATCTAAGGTTATTGTTGATACTGCATTTTCAATAACTCCTTTTGATCGATCTCATGAAAGTTTTACCCTCAATGCTCCTTACGAAAGTGGTACTATGGTATCTAAAGGTGAAGTCGGAACTAAAAAAGGAGAAGTAACCAGTAGTATTAATCAACAGGATCATATCCTTCCGCAGGTGTTTTTCCCTAGTATTGTCACGCTCAAAGATCCGACAGAAGCGGGTTTTCTCTATGTTTTTAATAACATCCTGCGTACCCGTCACTACGGCGCACAAACCACCCGGACGGGACGGGTAAGAAATGAGCTTATCGGTGTTATTTTTGCCGATGGGGAAATTGTTAGTAATTTGCGCTGGACACAGGCAATATATGATCGCCTTCCCGATGAAGTATTACACTCGATCGATCCCTTAGACGAGGATTTAGTTATGGAAAAAGCCACCGAAGCAATACAAGCATTAATGGCGGAAGAATTTATCGTTCATACCGATTTTGTCGGGGAAAATTTTCAACCTTTATTAACTGAAGTGAAAACTCTCACAGGTACGGAAGCAGGAATTTTATCGCTCTTAAACCAAGCGGATAAAGAAGCGAAAGACTACGCTAAGAAACATATCGCCGAGAAAAAGCCAGCCGCTAAAAAACCGTAAATTTCAGTAGGGTGAGTAATTTCTCACCCTAGATCCTCGCAATTTTTAAAGAGTTATGGTACATATTTATTCCTGTCAATTAGAACTGCACGATAGTCTTTATTACGCAACCCGTGAAATCGGCAGACTCTACGAAACCGAACCCGTAATTCATAATTACGCGCTCTGTTATGCTTTGGGATTGGTAAATAGCGATAGTTATCGTTACTTCTGTTCCGAACAGATTCCCCAGTACCAAGAACATTTAAATCCTCTTAACGAAGAGAAAATTTATGTCACTCCCGCACGGGCGATCGTTCATACGGCGGTTCTCAATACTTGGAAATATGCCAATAATAACTATCATGTGGAGATGGAAAAAACCCAGAAAAATATTCCCAGTTTTGGCAGGGCAAAAGAAATCGCTCCCGAAAGTGTTTTTGAATGTTTTATCATTTCCCATCACCCCCTACAACTTCCTAAATGGATTCGTTTGGGAAAATGGATGAGTAAAGCGGAAGTAAAACTGACAGAACTTTCCCTATCAAAACAAAAAGAGGATTTATTTATCTATCCCTATCCTTTAAATCCTCTCGATGTTATGTTTACCCATCAGGTGATTGGCTACGATGTGATCAATATGCCTCCCGTTAGTTTGATTCGTAATCTGAGAATGCGCGGGGAATATTACCAAATAAGCGATCGCCCCGATCTGAAAATTCCCGCTCGATTGTCCTATCGCTTCGGTTGAAAATTGACTATGACTCTTATCTCTTCTAAACCCCTGACTTTACCCGAATTTTTCTCCCTAACCGCTCCCGATGGCGATATTACCTATGAATTAGTCGATGGAGAAGCTATCCCGAAAATGTCACCGAAATTCTTTCATTCTCGTTTAACTGGTGCTTTATTTCTCGTACTCGATCGCTGGAATCAAGGACGGGGAGAAGTGGGAATCGAATGGGCAATTATTCTCAGCAAAAACGATCGAGATTGGTGTCCCGTTCCCGATCTTCTCTACATTTCCCCGGAAAGGTTAGGAGATATTCCTCTCACCGATGAAGCTTGTCCTGTTCCCCCGGAATTAGTCATCGAAATTATCTCTCCTGAACAATCCTTCAGCAGCCTGAGCGAAAAAGCCGTGGACTACCTAAAAGCGGGAGTCAGTCGCGTCTGGATCGTCGATCCCCGGGCCAAACAGATCACGATTTTCTATCCCGATGCACCCCCGGCGATTAAAAAAGGCGATGACGAGATTAGCGATATTCTCCTCCCCGATTTAACCCTAACCCCCAGACAAATTTTTGCCAAGGCCCGATTAAGTTAAGTAGGCAGGCGTTAAAAATCATCAGATCCCCCCTTATTAAGGGGGGATCGACACCCCCCTTATCAAGGGGGGCAGGGGGGATCGAAGCTAAAGTCCATTTTTAATTTAATTATAACCAGCTACTTAATGCCCTACAGTCTCGTTCTCAATCTCACCCCTCGATCGCCGATCTATCCGAATTTTCTCACCGGACGACACCTTCATGCGCTATTCCTTACCCTTGTCAGTAGTGTCGATCAGGAATTAGGGAACATTCTACACGCAGCCGAGGCGGATAAAGCCTTCACCTTATCGCCACTACAGATGCAATCCGGGGGAAAAACGATAAATTCCCCGCAGTGGCGACACGAACGGGAGATCGCCCCCGCAACTCCCTGCTGGTGGCGGATTTCTCTGCTAGATGACCGATTATTCGGTAAATTAACTTCGCTCTGGTTGAATCTCAATCCAAAACAACCCTGGCATCTCGGTTCCGCCGATCTGGTTATCACTAGCGTCCTCGCCACCCCGCAATCGGTTCAACCCTGGGCGAACTCTTGTACTTATCAATACCTGTATGAAAACGCCTCGGAAACGAATCGGGAATTTGATTTCCTTTTCGCCACCCCCGTCACCTTCCGGCAGGGAAAATTCGATAGTGCCTTACCGACGCGGGAACTGGTGTTTAATAGCCTTCTCAATCGTTGGAATCGCTATAGCGGTATCCCCTTCGATTCCATCGCCCTAGACTCGATTTTTCCCAGTTTCTTCGATATTCAAACGAAATTAGCCGACGAAGCCTATAAAAACCAGTCGTTCGGTTGTGTGGGTGAGATTCACTATCGTCTTTTGGGAGAGGTGGAACCCGCAAAGATTAAAGCGATTAATGTACTGGCGGATTTTGCCCTCTATGCGGGAGTGGGACGGAAAACCACCATGGGAATGGGGATGACTCGCAGAATTTCTAAGGATAAAAGATAGCTATGGATGAATCTGATTACATACCGATCGCCGCTCTCAACCATTACGCCTACTGTCCCCACCGTTGTTGGAGAATGTTCGTCGCCGGGGAATTTCTCGATAATAGCTACACGATCGAAGGAACAAATTTACACCAACGAGTTCACACCGTCGGGGCGGGAAACCGCGAGGAAATATGGCAAATTCGGGCGATATGGCTTAAATCAGACAATTACCGTCTCATCGGTAAAGCCGATCTGATCGAGTCCCAGGATGGCGAATTTATCCCCGTGGAATACAAACGGGGCAGTAAAGGCGAATGGGATAACGACGAGTTGCAGGTGTGCGCTCAAGCTCTGTGTTTGGAAGAAATGACTGGAAAAAGGCTAGATACCGGCTATATCTACTATGCCAGTTCTCACCAGCGTCAACCGGTGGCGATCGATCTTGCTTTACGGCAACGGGCGATCGCTACGATCCGAGCAGTTGAAACCCTGATCCAGACGGGAAAAATGCCCCCGGCGGTCTATTCACCCCGCTGCAAGGGATGCAGTTTGTTCGATCGCTGCTTGCCCCGATTAACCGAAAAAGTCCAACGATATCGAGAGGAAGACTAAAAAATATGGGAACGGTATATGTGACAAGAGAAGACGCATTTCTCGGCAAAAATGACGAGCGTTTAACGGTTAAAGCATCCAAAGAAACGATCCTCGATGTACCTCTATTGAACGTGGAAGGAGTGGTGATTTTCGGACGGGGTTCAGTTTCTCCCGCATTGGTGATCGAATTGTTGGAACGTCATATTCCGCTCAGTTTCGTCACATCCACCGGACGCTATCTCGGTAGATTGGAACCGGAGATGACCAAAAATATTTTCGTTCGTCGAGCGCAATGGCAGGCCGCCGGCGATTCCCCGAAAGCCATTCATTTAGTTCGGGGATTCGTCCGCGGCAAGCTGAAGAATTACCGCAACATTCTACTCCGTCGTCAACGCGATCGAAAGGAGTTGGATTTACAAACGGCGATCGCTTGTTTGGAAGCAGCGATCGGCTCGATCGCAACAACCTCGGCGATCGATTCTCTCCGGGGGTTAGAAGGAGCCGGAAGCGCAGCCTATTTCAGTTGTTTTGATTCCTTAATTCTCGGTGATACTTTTACCTTTACCTCGCGTAACCGTCGCCCCCCGCGAGATCCAGTCAATTCTCTTTTGAGTCTGGGTTATGCGTTATTGCGCCATGACGTGCAGAGTGCGATCAATTTGGTCGGTTTTGACCCCTATCTCGGTTATCTTCACTATCAACGCTATGGTCGCCCCTCGCTGGCACTGGATCTGATGGAGGAATTTAGAGCGATCGTCGTTGATGCCGTGGTTCTCAATGGGGTCAATCACCCTTATCTTACCCCCGAACATTTCACCACCGAACCCTTAAGTGGTGCGGTTTCCTTGACGAGAGAAGGTTTACAGATTTTCCTGCGCTTGTACGAACAGAAGAAACAATCGAAGTTTAAGCATCCAGTAATGGGTAAACAGTGTACTTATCAAGAAGCTTTCGAGATTCAGGCCCGACTAATGGCGAAATATCTCATGGACGAGACGGATAAGTATCCACCTTTGATTTTAAAGTAGGTAGAGGCGATCATGTATTTTGTTGTCAGTTACGATATTTCCGACGATAAGCGACGAACCAAAATTCACAATACGTTAAAGTCCTACGGCCAACGGGTGCAGTATAGTGTTTTTGAGTGCGATCTAACCGATACCCAGTACGCTAAGCTGCGCGGGCGCTTGAGTAAGTTGATCAAACCCGATACCGATAGCATCCGCTTTTATTTTCTCTGCGCCTGTTGTCGGGGTAAAGTGGAACGTATCGGTGGTGAGTTACCCCGGGATAATACGATTTTTTTTGTTTAGCTCGGTTGCGCTTCCGGGTAGCTGTAAAAATCCTTAACTATTATCTGGTGGCTGAAAAGCTTATGCAATATAGATTCGAGATGATTTTCCTTTCTAACGCGGGGCGCACCTTATCCCGTAGGGTTTTGCGGGGTCTTGAAGAACTGGGTCACTTGCTGTACAATAGATTTATTGCGGGTGCGGCGCATACGAACCTTGAAAACCCCATAGCGTATAGCTTTTACCACTGGGCGGTTCCAATTAATCTTAAACCCTATTAGGGATTGAAACTTTTTAAGGCTGCCGTGACATTATTTCTGATGTGCCACGTTCCAATTAATCTTAAACCCTATTAGGGATTGAAACACACATTGGGGATATGAAAACTAGGCGACTAGTTCCAATTAATCTTAAACCCTATTAGGGATTGAAACTCTGCTGCTAAGGTTTGTGAGAATGATTTAGCCAAGGTTCCAATTAATCTTAAACCCTATTAGGGATTGAAACAGGGATTTTACTAAAATCTTTTTTGTGCGATTGATTGTTCCAATTAATCTTAAACCCTATTAGGGATTGAAACCTGCCCCGGCTGCTCCTAAATCAGAGATCGATCTAGGTTCCAATTAATCTTAAACCCTATTAGGGATTGAAACGATTACTACTTTTAACTGATCTTTGGTCATCTCCCCTGTTCCAATTAATCTTAAACCCTATTAGGGATTGAAACGTTTACCGTTGTCACCGGTGTAACCCGCACTGGTTCCAATTAATCTTAAACCCTATTAGGGATTGAAACAGAAAAATTAATATTGGATTTTTTCAAGATTTAGAGTTCCAATTAATCTTAAACCCTATTAGGGATTGAAACACCGGTGTAACCCGCACTGTATAAGGGGTGTGGCGTTCCAATTAATCTTAAACCCTATTAGGGATTGAAACAAACCATTTACCACCCAAAACCTTAAAAAACTGGGATTTGTTCCAATTAATCTTAAACCCTATTAGGGATTGAAACCTAGTAATCACTTTATTTAAAGCCTCGAAACAAGGTTCCAATTAATCTTAAACCCTATTAGGGATTGAAACTTTATTTCGTGTAGTTTTAGGCATTTTATTTGGGGTTCCAATTAATCTTAAACCCTATTAGGGATTGAAACGTCACCGTTGTCACCGTTGCCGTTGTTTTTAGCCTGGTTCCAATTAATCTTAAACCCTATTAGGGATTGAAACAAGAATTTTGCGATTTGCCATTACCAAGCGAGGCCGTTCCAATTAATCTTAAACCCTATTAGGGATTGAAACCGACGTACCGATTCGATTTAGAAAAAATTAACCAAGTTCCAATTAATCTTAAACCCTATTAGGGATTGAAACGGAATTAAAGAAGAAAAATAATATAAAATCCATTCTGTTCCAATTAATCTTAAACCCTATTAGGGATTGAAACATTTTCCTCTGAAAAATAGCTCCCATATTGTTTGGTTCCAATTAATCTTAAACCCTATTAGGGATTGAAACACATTAATCACTTTTCCAGTAAAAAAAGAAGGATAGTTCCAATTAATCTTAAACCCTATTAGGGATTGAAACCATTCAACAGATTGTATTCTAGATTTTTGATCTGAGGTTCCAATTAATCTTAAACCCTATTAGGGATTGAAACCCAACAGAAGATAGAACGCGCTCGTGCTTTATATGTTCCAATTAATCTTAAACCCTATTAGGGATTGAAACTTATGCGAATCCAAATAGCGGAAATGGTAAAGCCAGTTCCAATTAATCTTAAACCCTATTAGGGATTGAAACAATCTTTTAGTAGTGGATGCTTTTGAAGATTCGATCGTTCCAATTAATCTTAAACCCTATTAGGGATTGAAACAACATCCTGGGCATGATACTTCTTTGGTACAACAGGTTCCAATTAATCTTAAACCCTATTAGGGATTGAAACAAAGGATCAAAAGGCGGCACAGTACCACTATTCCGTTCCAATTAATCTTAAACCCTATTAGGGATTGAAACAGTTTAGGGGGTGGGTATGCCAATTAGAAGCGATTGTTCCAATTAATCTTAAACCCTATTAGGGATTGAAACACTATGTGGCGGGGGAATTAGGGAAGTTGGTAGGACAGGTTCCAATTAATCTTAAACCCTATTAGGGATTGAAACTTTTGAAGCAATTCCAGAAGCACTTCAAGCAGTTGTTCCAATTAATCTTAAACCCTATTAGGGATTGAAACTGGCTTGAGTTCCTTCATCTTTCCTATAAGCAACGGTTCCAATTAATCTTAAACCCTATTAGGGATTGAAACTTACCCAACCAGACTGCCGAATCTGCTCCTGTAAAGTTCCAATTAATCTTAAACCCTATTAGGGATTGAAACTTACAGGCGATCGTTGATGATGCTACTAGCGATCGTTCCAATTAATCTTAAACCCTATTAGGGATTGAAACCTTGGTGGTGCCAGTGCTGGATATTTGCTTTAGGTAGCCGTGTTCCAATTAATCTTAAACCCTATTAGGGATTGAAACGGTTAAAGCCTCCATAAGCTACGGTGCAAGTCCGTGTTCCAATTAATCTTAAACCCTATTAGGGATTGAAACCCTAGGTTTGACAGGGACAGGTTCCAGGCAAATAAATTGTTCCAATTAATCTTAAACCCTATTAGGGATTGAAACTTTGACGATTAAATAACCAGAATCCCGATAATAGTAAGCGTTCCAATTAATCTTAAACCCTATTAGGGATTGAAACAGGTGTTTTATGCTCCGGAGCGCACGCCACCGGCGTGTTCCAATTAATCTTAAACCCTATTAGGGATTGAAACCAGCTTATTTCAACTAGAGAAGAATCAGATGTTGGGTTCCAATTAATCTTAAACCCTATTAGGGATTGAAACCAGAAAATTTGCACTCAGGAGGGAATAAGCCGAGAGTTCCAATTAATCTTAAACCCTATTAGGGATTGAAACTCACCGGAACATTTGCGGCTGATAGAAAAATTTAATGTTCCAATTAATCTTAAACCCTATTAGGGATTGAAACATATACCCCTTTATTTGCCCTATCCCACTGCCTCGGTTCCAATTAATCTTAAACCCTATTAGGGATTGAAACGAGGATTACTCGCAAAATCGGCTTTCGCAGAAAAAGTTCCAATTAATCTTAAACCCTATTAGGGATTGAAACGCAAATGTTCTGGTGAAACCATAGTATTACCTAAGGTTCCAATTAATCTTAAACCCTATTAGGGATTGAAACAACCTCAACAGCCCAATCAGCCCAATCAGCCTCGTTCCAATTAATCTTAAACCCTATTAGGGATTGAAACGCGCCTATCAATACGGCTACTTTTGGCAGCCAGAAGTTCCAATTAATCTTAAACCCTATTAGGGATTGAAACCACATAAAAGTAATCGTAAGTACCACCACCTACGAAGTTCCAATTAATCTTAAACCCTATTAGGGATTGAAACAAGCATAAATCTGACAAAAAAAGACGCTATCAAGGTTCCAATTAATCTTAAACCCTATTAGGGATTGAAACTCAAAAATTTAAGCATGACAAAAACGACTCGACGGTTCCAATTAATCTTAAACCCTATTAGGGATTGAAACCGGGATGAGGAAATTAGGAGGCTGGTAGCCGAGGGTTCCAATTAATCTTAAACCCTATTAGGGATTGAAACAATATTTATCCTTTTCTTCGCAGGCAAGTGGGGATTTTTGTTCCAATTAATCTTAAACCCTATTAGGGATTGAAACGATTCCGATCGAGATTGTGGAGTTTGCGGATCAAGAGTTCCAATTAATCTTAAACCCTATTAGGGATTGAAACTGACTTCTTCGAGAAGCTTGCTTCTTTCCTCGATAAGGTTCCAATTAATCTTAAACCCTATTAGGGATTGAAACGGCGCATCTCATCTGGAAGCAAGCGCGCCCCCATCGTTCCAATTAATCTTAAACCCTATTAGGGATTGAAACAACTTCCAGACGATGGAAGCTTATTTTACGGGATTGTTCCAATTAATCTTAAACCCTATTAGGGATTGAAACCAGGCCTCGGCAGGAGCCACCCTAGAACGACAATTGTTCCAATTAATCTTAAACCCTATTAGGGATTGAAACCCTGAAGCGACCACTACGACCCCCGGTCGAGTGGCTGTTCCAATTAATCTTAAACCCTATTAGGGATTGAAACGCGTCAACCGCCGCAATCGCCGCGATTGTCAACTCGGTTCCAATTAATCTTAAACCCTATTAGGGATTGAAACCCCTTTAATAATTGTTTGAGTTTTTGTCATAAAGTTCCAATTAATCTTAAACCCTATTAGGGATTGAAACAAAGAGTACAAAGATTTAGTCGATGCTTTTTCTGAGTTCCAATTAATCTTAAACCCTATTAGGGATTGAAACCTGATAATCCCAATTGTCCCCCTCCTAAAATTCGCGTTCCAATTAATCTTAAACCCTATTAGGGATTGAAACCTTGAGGACCGCGAATTCCATCTTTTCCATCTTTTCCCGTTCCAATTAATCTTAAACCCTATTAGGGATTGAAACATTACTAGGTAGTGACACTTAAATTCCTTACTGGTTCCAATTAATCTTAAACCCTATTAGGGATTGAAACTTCGCTATCTCTCATGGGGTGCAATCTGTGGATAGGTTCCAATTAATCTTAAACCCTATTAGGGATTGAAACTGAATTGGATCATTTTACTGCCAAAACATATCACGTTCCAATTAATCTTAAACCCTATTAGGGATTGAAACTTCCCTCTCAATGGGGGATACTGCGATCGGCTTGTTCCAATTAATCTTAAACCCTATTAGGGATTGAAACTACGCTCCCCCACTAATCAGGCCGCCCCTTCCCCCGTTCCAATTAATCTTAAACCCTATTAGGGATTGAAACCATTGCATTGGCACAGCATGGCCGCACTTGGTTGAATCTTTATCACAAGTTCCAATTAATCTTAAACCCTATTAGGGATTGAAACCATTGCATTGATACACCACTATTATCCCAACACCAGTTCCAATTAATCTTAAACCCTATTAGGGATTGAAACTCAAGAAAAAATCTCATTAGATTGAGGCCTAATGAGAGTTCCAATTAATCTTAAACCCTATTAGGGATTGAAACTATCTGATGATGTTCTGGATGAGATTGTATTAGATTGTTCCAATTAATCTTAAACCCTATTAGGGATTGAAACTGTTTCCAATTGTGAGCATAGCCTTTATAGACCAAAGTTCCAATTAATCTTAAACCCTATTAGGGATTGAAACAACACCTTAATGGGACGCGCCCGGAATAGGATTAAAGTTCCAATTAATCTTAAACCCTATTAGGGATTGAAACAATGGATTAGATTAGATTATCTGCTGGCAAGCATTTGCCCTATGGTTCCAATTAATCTTAAACCCTATTAGGGATTGAAACGTCGAGCGTTGTCGCCGTTGTAAACCGCTCTGGGAGTTCCAATTAATCTTAAACCCTATTAGGGATTGAAACGCTCTCCTAATGCACCTTCATCTTATGCCAGATAGTTCCAATTAATCTTAAACCCTATTAGGGATTGAAACCAAAACGCGGATTAGATACGGAAGATCGGATCGAGTTCCAATTAATCTTAAACCCTATTAGGGATTGAAACGTATTAGTTTCATCTACAATTTTAATTGGAATATCGTTCCAATTAATCTTAAACCCTATTAGGGATTGAAACGGGGAGATTCATAGAGAATCGATGACTAAAAACTTCATGTTCCAATTAATCTTAAACCCTATTAGGGATTGAAACAGGTGTAGGAGAATTAGCCGTTAAAGAACCAGAAAGTTCCAATTAATCTTAAACCCTATTAGGGATTGAAACGTTGCTCAAAGCTTAGATAGTTGGTATGCAGAACAGCGATGTTCCAATTAATCTTAAACCCTATTAGGGATTGAAACACAGTTCGAGTATGCGTATCATGGAACAAAATAAGGTTCCAATTAATCTTAAACCCTATTAGGGATTGAAACGGACTAGAGAGATTTGTGACTATCTTCTATTGATGGTTCCAATTAATCTTAAACCCTATTAGGGATTGAAACGATCAATCCTTCCGCTTTTCTGAAAGATGCCACCGGTTCCAATTAATCTTAAACCCTATTAGGGATTGAAACTTCCATTGAAGGAAATATTCCGATAATGCACACCGGTTCCAATTAATCTTAAACCCTATTAGGGATTGAAACATAATGGTTTTATTCCTAATTTAATTAATCTGTCACGTTCCAATTAATCTTAAACCCTATTAGGGATTGAAACTCTACCCCTTCGGGATGGACGGCACAGACGAAGTGTTCCAATTAATCTTAAACCCTAATGGGGATTGAAACAACGTGCTATAATAAAAGAGCGAAAACCAATAGGAGGTTCCAATTAATCTTAAACCCTAATAGGGATTGAAACAATTGCATGATTTCTTCTAAAGTTAAATAGCCTTGTTCCAATTAATCTTAAACCCTACTAGGGATTGAAACACCACTCAACTACTGCGAGATGCTTTAATTGCTTGTTCCAATTAATCTTAAACCCTACTAGGGATTGAAACTGAAAAAGCAACGGGAAGGGTGATTTTTAATCTTGTTCCAATTAATCTTAAACCCTATTAGGGATTGAAACTCTTGATCAAGAAAATATTTTTTATTTTCTTTGAAGTTCCAATTAATCTTAAACCCTATTAGGGATTGAAACTGGTGGAAACCCATTATCTATAGGAATATCTGGTGTTCCAATTAATCTTAAACCCTATTAGGGATTGAAACTCGGAATTGTAAACAAGGATGCTATTCATCCAAGTTCCAATTAATCTTAAACCCTATTAGGGATTGAAGTGAAGGGAATTTCTGAAATGGAATTCAGTCTGTCTATATTTGACTATACTTTTACTAACTAGGGCTTGCTGAATAATGGTAAAACCCTTTGAAAATAAGGCTTTTGACCTGTTAAAATCCGATGTTCATGCTGCGAAAATCGGATTGGGACCCTCAAAAACCTTGCATTATCCTTCTTATAGTATATAAGTTGGTACGAAAAGAGAGGGCAACAAAGCCTGAAACGACCGGCTACTGACGACCGACGACCGGCTACTGACTCCTAACCCCACCAACAAACTTTTTGCCGCAAACCCTATCTAAAAATCAAACTCGTCTAACCCCGGTTGTGGGGGAGGAAAGCGACTGCGAGGAGATTTTTTCGACTTTCTCAAAAAAGCGGGGATAAATGCGGCCATAAAAAATCCAATTCCCAAAGAAAAAGCCAATAAAACACCGATAGGTACTTTAATTGACTCAAATTGTAGAAACTTTAAAGAAACTGGTTGGATATTTTGAATAGCAAAAACTGCCATGGTCATAATCCAGCCGCCGACAATAGCACTAGCTAAAAAATTACTAATTGTATTCATGCTTGTCCTCGCCATGTTTGTGGGAGATTTTTTCAGGTTTTGTAGGCTAATTTCGCAGTTAGCTCCCTATTAATACCATTTTTCTTTATTCATGGTCTTCCTATCCATTAGTCGCATCTTTCTTAACATAAAATTTGACAACAAGAGAAAAGTGGGCAAGATTGCCCAAGGGGGTTCTATGGGGGGACTAATTTGATCAGATAGTTTCCAAGTCTCGCTGATATCATGTTACCTTCCCAGTCCTAACCAAATAGTTTTAACACTAGGTTCACCGTCGCCTTTTCTACCTAAAAAAACCCCAAGAGAAGCAATCATTCTCACCGCTGAAGGTTGAAAATAGGGTGAATTCCCAAAATCAGATGTGGCACTGACGGCGGCTAGATTTGCCGAGGAATGTCGTACTCTTGTACTAAGTTGCCTAGCCAAGTTTTCCACGATACTGATTAACCTTTTCTTTCTTCTCGTGTCCCCTAGGTCTGCATACTGTAATTCTTGGGCTGCCCATTTCTCCATTTTTTTGCTCACCTCCACCTTGATTCCTTCTTTCAAAACTATACCTATCAATCGGTTCCCCTTTTTTTAAGTTTCTTCTCTTTTTGTTAAGAAAGATCTGACTAATGGATTAGGAAGGGGGGTGAGGGCAATTAACTATCTCTGCCATTATTTTTGAAAAATGGTATGACTTGGCATCATCTCCCCACTCCCCAACCCCCCACTGATTACTGATCACTGAAAAATCTCTTGTCTCTCAATCAAATTCTGCTTTTAAATCCCGACGCATCAATTCATAAACGGCAACTTGGGGAGAAATTTCCCCGCGCAAAAGACGATCAACTTGGCAGGTAATCGGTACATATAAATTTTTTTCTTGGGCAATTCTCATCAAAACTTCTGTGGTATTTATTCCCTCGGCAGTTCCCTCTAACTTCCCTAAAATCTCAGGCAAAGATAAACCTAAAGCTAATTGATAACCCACTTGATAATTGCGGGATAAAGTACTATTACAGGTAGCTAATAAATCCCCTAAACCCGATAAACCGAAGAAAGTTTCTTGACAACCTCCTAGACAAGTTCCCACCCGAACTATTTCCGGTAAAGCGCGAGTTAACAGGGCAGATTTGGCATTAGTACCTAACTGTAAACCATCACAAACCCCAGAAGCGATCGCCATGACATTTTTTAAAGTGCCACCTAACTCAGTCCCCAAGGGATCGCTATTAAGATAAACCCGAAAAGATTCCCCAGATAATAATTTTTGTAACAATATTGCTGCTTTTTGCAGATAACTTGCTACCACCGTCGCAGCGGGTAAACCTTGATTAATTTCTTTAGCTAAATTGGGACCGGAAAGAACCACAAGGGGATTAGCGGGAAAAGCTTGATTCCAAAGATGAAAGGGGGTACGAGTGGTGATCGGATCTAATCCTTTAGTGGCGGTGACGATAATTGTGGAAGAATTTAATTGTAATTGCTGTAATTGTTCGATCGTGGGAACAACTCCTTTAATCGAAACGGCCGAAATAATTACGTCAGTATCTGCTATAATAGCCCCTAAATCTTCCCCACTATGACGCGACCAAACCCTAACAGCTAAGTGATTACGTCTAGCCAAATTAGCGAGAGTTTGTCCCCAAATTCCCCCACCTATCACCGTAATTTTCTTGGCATTTTCTAACAACTTTTATTCTCCTCCTTATTATTGTGCATCGATCGCCCTCCCGATTCGATTTCAAGGTTATGAGTCTTAAATGAAATTATTCACCGATTACTGATAAGTAGGTAGGTGTTAAAAGTTGTCAGACACCCCCCTTATCAAGCTGTCCTTTAGTCACATCTTTCTTAACATTTCAAACCTTTGTCGCACATGGCTTTCAAGACTCAGTTAACAATCTGTAATATTCCTTGTTGACACCCTTACTGACAAAGAAAAAACTGAAATCAAGTCAGGATAAGGGTTGGGGTGCTTACTGAAAAAATTGTTAAGAAAGATCCCCATAATGGATAGCTTATTAAGGGGGGCAGGGGGGATCAGAGGCAAAATCTATCTTCAATTTAATTATAACTACTTACTTAACTGTTCACTGTTCACTGAAAAAAATGACAAACTATCGCAATCCTGCCCCCACTGTTGATATTATCATCGAACTGATCGACTCGCCCCACCGTCCGATCGTACTAATTGAGAGAAAAAATCCGCCCTTTGGCTGGGCAATTCCGGGGGGATTCGTGGACTACGGCGAATCGGTGGAAACGGCGGCCATTCGGGAAGCTTACGAGGAAATCAGCTTGCAGGTGCAGTTAATCGAGCAATTTCACGTCTATTCCGATCCTAACCGCGATCCGCGTCAACACACCATTAGTATCGTTTTTATCGCCACGGCAAAAGGAAAACCGATCGCTGCCGATGATGCCAAAAAAGTGGGGATTTTTCATCTCTGGGAATTCCCCCAACCTTTATGCTTTGATCACGATCGCATTCTCAATGATTATCGTCGTTATCGGGATTATAAAATTCGTCCCACACATTAGACCCCAACTTAAGTAGCTGGTTTCAAGGGGTGACAAGGCGACTAAAAGGCTTGCTGGATAAGGCGCATAGCCGTTAGACCCCTAGAAAAATCGGGGTGTTTTCCTGGCTTGAGGCGGATCAAAGAAAAGGCGAGTTCCGAGTACGCGTCCATCGACTCGAT
>NZ_JADBVE010000061.1:0-5900 GCF_020245285.1 Microcystis sp. M31BS1 | reverse complement strand
TCAGACTCCCAACGTCTTAATGTCGATACGCTTACACCTTTTAATTTAGCCGCTTCTGATATGGTCAACTTACTCATAGAACGATTATAGCATAAGTCATGAGTAATTTTGAATAGTATTAGTTAGGTTTTTGGTTTCTGTGATTAACCCTCGATCGGTGCAGTTTGTGGCTTGTTAGTTGTTGGGTTTTGGGGGCATCCCTTAACTATAATACTAAATCGGTTGAGGAGAGGCACTCTTGGGATAGGGGGAATAAATAATCAGTCTTTGATAACCGGATTTAGTATGAATTGCCGAAGTTTCGGTAAAATAAAGGTAATTAGTCAACAGAGGAGGTCAAAATTATGACTTTAGCCAAGGTAAAAAATCTGTATGATCAAGATTTTGCTTTGTGGATAGAGAAAACGGTTAAGCAATTAAAATCCGGGGATTTATCTCAGGTTGATTTAGAGAATTTGATCGAGGAGGTGGAATCTTTGGGGAAAAGTCAACGCAAAGCGGTCGATAATTTTTTAACTCGTTTATTAGAACATTTATTAAAACGTTGTTATGTGGTTCTTCCCGATTGTTATCGGGGGTGGGAAATTGAAATTAGAAATTTTCGCAAGGAGTTGAAGAAGGAATTTAAGTATTCTCCTAGTTTAAAAAGGTTTATGATAGAGATTTTAGAAGAATGTTATCGAGAAGCTTTAGAAGCGGTGAAAGAGGATTATCCAGACTCTAATTTTCCCGATATTTGTCCCTTTGCTGAGGATATTGATGGTTTATTAAATCATAAGTTTTGGGAAGATGAAAAATAGGTCACACCCTAATCTTTGGGGGGAATTGCCATCACTTGATTATTATTAATCACCAATTTACCGCCCAATTTTTCGATATTTTCCTTAGCTAACCTGCGGGTTTCTTCATCTTTGCTATTTATCCAGACTAACATCCAAGCACCGACTCTAGACGCGCGACTATCGGGATTAGTTTCTAAAAATTTTACTGTTCCCCTAGCGGATTTTTCGATAAATTTATTACCGGCAATTTTCGCCCAATCGGCGGCCATTTGATAGGATTTTTTCGCTGCGGGAATATCACCTAAAAATAATAGTTCATCCACTCCTTTATATAACCAAAGAAAATAGGCATCGGTGACATCAGGAGTGATTTTTGATAAACCTTTATTCATAATCTCAACGGTTCTTTCCGGTTTACCAGCATTCAGGGAAGAAGCGACAGACATCATCAAATAGGCGCGGACAAATTTGGGGTCATTTTTGGTGACAATTTCCATAAAATCGGGACTTAAACCGTAACCAGTTTCCCTACGAGCATCCCCATCGCCATAGTATTGTATAAACTGCAACATTGACCAATTGGCTAACATATTGTCAAAGCCAAAGGAAGGTATATTTTTTAATAACTGAACCTGAGCATTTTCTAGACGAGACTCTTGACGATAATTTCTATCTAATAACTTTTCTTTGGTCAAGGTTTTCACCTTTTCCTGTTGCATTTCCACAATAGCCATGATTAGTCCACCGATGACGGCGACTAAACCAAGAGTTTTAAGTAAGGATAGATTGAGAGATTTTTTTGCACCTACCATAGCTTTAAATAAAAGTCAATAATCAGTAACGTAAGTAGCTGGTTTTAATTAAATTAAAACATGGATTTTAGGTTCGATCCCCCCTGCCCCCCTTGATAAGGGGGGTGCCGATAGGCGGGGGGATCGAACCTTTATCCCCCCTTAATAAGTAGGGTTAATTCATGAATTAACCCTACCATCGCGGTTAATTCATGAATTAACCCTACGATGAATTAACCCTACGATGAATTAACCCTACGATGAATTAACCCTACGATGAATTAACCGACAAATCACGCCCTTCATAATTATAACCATTTACTTATCAACAAAAATAAAAGATTTTTGGGGTTATTTTAATTAATTTCAATGCCATTAACACAGCTAAGAACACCGGCGGAATTACTGGTAGAAACATTATCTTCCAAAGGAGTTTCATCCTCGCAAACAATACCAGTATAGGCCCCGGCTGCCGTTTGTCCAGACGCTCCGGCATAATTTTTAATATCGTCAGCAAATGGAGTCAAAGCATCCAATTCATAGGCGGCTCCAAAAGCATTGGGAGTGGGAGTTCCTACTTCGCTGATATTATAAAATGTTAGGGAAATAGTGGCAGCTTCCAGAGATAGTTCAGATAAAGTAGCAAAAGTCCCTTTTTCATAACGATAACCCTGTTGGGCGCGATTGATTAATCCCAGTGCCGCGCGCGCTTCTGCTTGCCTACCCTTAGCGACTTGTCCAAAGAGATTCGGTAAACTGATGGCAGCGAGAACCCCCAATAAAATCACCACTACTAACAATTCTATTAGAGTAAAACCCCTCGCTTTTTTTGCCTGTGATTTGATTGCTGAAAAAAGAAGGTATTTCATGGTTAGGCCCTGGCAATATTGACTATATTTTGGGTGTTGGGGTGTTGGGGTGGTCACTGCGTGCGCGTTGCGGGGGGTGTTGGGGTGTTCGGGTGTTGGGGTGTTGGGGTGTTCGGGTGTTCGGGTGTTCGGGTGTTGGGGTTTTGGGGTGTTCGGGTGTTGGGGTGTTCGGGTGTTGGGGTTTTAGTTGAAATTCCCCCACTTCCCCACTTCCCCACTTCCCCACTTACCCACTTCCCCACTTCCCCACTTCCCCACTTCCCCACTTCCCCACTTCCCGAAAAAAATCAAAAGCGCAAGGTTTCCAAGAGAAAATTTCCCTGCCACCTTCCGCTAGATTATCAATTGTTGGTTATTATGCCAGAAAGCTTTTAGGCAATCTGGGAAGAATATCTATCTGACCCGGGTACCAGTAGTGCAGGTAGCAGCAGTTGTTGCTGCTGCTACTCCAGCAGTAGGATTAGCTGCTTCACAGATGATTGTTCTGACAACACCAGCGGCGTCTTGAGATACCGCAGCAGAGTAGTCGCGAATATCGTCGGTGAAGGCGCCGATAGCTGAAGCATTAGTTAGAGCAGAAGTGGTACTGGTGGCGGTAGGTCCGGTATAATTATAGTATTGAGGTTCTATAGATACGGGCAAGTCGCCGGTACTTACACTGCCAGCAGCGGCAGTAAATAGTCCAAAATTTCCCTGTTCTAAGCGGTAAGCCTGTTGAGCGCGGTTAACGGTACCGAGGTGGGTGCGAGCTTCCGCTTGTCTGCCTTTGGCTATCTGACCGAGGAGGTTGGGGAGAGCGATGGCGGCGAGTACACCGATGATGATAACGACAACTAGGAGTTCGATGAGGGTGAAACCTTTGTTACCGTTCTTTTTGTTGAGAGTTTGGAGGAGTTTGAATTTGAAGGTGGAGTTCATGGGTATATCCTTTGGTAAGTGTTTTTTGTTCTCTATAAACAACTTACCCACCTGTTTCAGAAAACCTATCACCCTTGGGAAAGATTTTTTTTGGGGAAGTGGGGGAGTGGGGTGATGGGGGAGTGGGGTGATGGGGGGGTGGGGTGATGGGGGAATGGGGTAGTGATGGGGTGGTGGGGTGATGGGGTGGTGGGGTGATGGGGAATTTTCCTGAATTTAGGTTTGACAAGAGGTATTTATAAGGGAAAGTAAGAATCATCCATCAGGAAAGGGGAATTATGGTGCAAAAACCTAAGAAATTGCTGAACACCCATGAAGATCTAGAAGTTTATCAAATCGCTTTTAATCTGGCTATGGAAATCTTTGAACTGTCTAAAAAGTTTCCTGGGTCGGAAAAATATTCATTAATTGATCAAATTCGACGTTCTTCTCGTTCTGTCTGTGCTAATTTAGCGGAGGCATGGCGTAGAAGACGATATAAGGGTTCATTTTTGCTGAGATTAAATGATGCGGAAGCAGAAGCAGCAGAAAGCCAAGTATGGTTAAAATTTGCTGTTAAATGCCAATATTTAGATATTGAGACTGGTAGAAAACTTTATGGTCAGTATAATAAGGTTTTAGGACTGATCGTCATCATGACTAATAATGCCGATAAATGGCTACTAAAAACCCCAAAATCCCCAAAACCCTAATTCCCCAAAACCCCAAGTTCCCATTTCAGGTTAGGTTTAAGTATCGGGGGTAACTTCTAGGGATTGGGGAAAAAACCGAAAAGTTTAGCGGCACCTCCCAAGACAGCAACCACCAAAGCTATCAAAATCCCCCGGTTGGTAAATTCCTGATAACCAACCCGTACCGTTAATCCCTCGATTTTCTCGTCTAATACTTTAATATCGCCTTTTAACTCTCCCTTGAGTTCGGCCTGTCCGATTTCTACTTTGGTTAGCCGGTCTTCTACCTTGTCAAATCTCTCATCTACCTTGTCAAATCTCTCATCTACCTTGTCAAATCTCTCATTCATCCGTTTTTCAAGGGAGTCGATTTTCTCATCCATCCGTTTTTCAAGGGAGTCGATTTTACTCTCAATCCTAGTTAGGACAGCTTCTAGGGAATAAGTTACAGTTTCGTTAGACATTTTGCTATACTCCTCTGGGGTTTTCGGGTTTTTGAGCGGCCATTTATTATGATCATAAGGCCTCTAGCCTTGCCTAGGAGCCAGTTCTAGGGATTGGGGAAAAAACCGAAAAGTTTAGCGGCACCTCCCAAGACAGCGACCACCAAAGCTATCAGAATCCCCCGGTTGGTGAACTCCTGATAACCAACCCGTGCCGTTAATCCCTCGATTTTCTCGTCTAATACTTTAATATCGCCTTTTAACTCGGCCTTGAGTTCGGCCTGTCCGATTTCTACTTTGGTTAGCCGGTCCTCTACCTTGTCAAATCTCTCATCTACCTTGTCAAATCTCTCATTCATCCGCTTTTCAAGGGAGTCGATTTTCTCATCCATCCGTTTTTCCAGAGAGTCGATTTTACTTTCAATTCTGGTTAGGACAGCTTCTAGGGAATAAGTTACAGTTTCGTTAGACATTTGCTAGACTCCTAAAGTTATCAATAGTTTTCGGGGTGTGAGACTGGAGAATTTTAGGGATTGTTACCGAGGAAAAGAATTCTAATCGCAACGGTGATAATTGCACCGATAGCGGCACTCATGGCACCGATAAGGATAGGGACAATCAGACCTCGAAAACCCTGTAGGTCAGAAATAGTCTTAACTAGAGTGTATTGCTCATTTTCTACTTTTTCTAGTCTTTTATCCATCCCTTCGACTTTCTCGGTTAGTTTAGCTTGTCCTACCTTTAAATCATTCACATCTTCTTGCAAGGTATCGATTTTCTGATTGACATCTTTTTGCAAGGTGTCCATTTTCTGATTGACATCTTTTTGCAAGGTGTCCATTTTCTGATTGACTTCCTTGATGCTGTCTTTAATTTCCTTAAGGATCGATTCTAGGGAATAGGTGACAGTTTCGTTGGACATTTGCTGGACTACTAGGGTTATCAATAGTTTTGAAAGTGGGAGACTTGGCTAAGATAAAATTGGGAATTTTAGGGATTATTGGTAAATAGCGAGCGCAAACTGACGGTAATTAAAGAACCACCCAAGAGGGTAATTAATGCCCAAATTTGATTTTTTTGAGTGCCTTTCATGTCTCTAACCTGTTCTTTTAAGTCTTTAACTTCGCTTTTGATTTCTGCTTGCGCTATTTTTATCTCGGTGACATCTTTTTGTAAAGTATCAATTTTCTGATTGACTTCTTTTTGCAAGGTATCGATTTTCTGGTTGACATCCTTGATGCTGTCTTTAATTTCCTTAAGGATCGATTCTAGGGAATAGGTGACGGTTTCGTTAGACATTTGCTAAACTCCTATAGATTTTTGAGTTTTTCGAGCAGCTATTTATTATGATCATAAGGGAAGTAACCATTTCTAGGAGCCAGTTCTAGGGATTGGGGAAAAAACCAAAAAGTTTAGCAGCACCTCC
>NZ_JADBVE010000060.1:0-2835 GCF_020245285.1 Microcystis sp. M31BS1 | reverse complement strand
TCTCGGTTGGTGAGAGAGAGTCTATCTTTCTCTAAAAAAATGGAGAATCACGTTGGGGAACCCTTTGGTATTTTATCCATGACTACAATGCACAGCAAAGCAAAGGATTAAGCCGCCATCACTACTACCGAATCACCACCCTTTTTCTGGGGTGAAAAGATACCGTGCAGTTTCCGATATTTATAGGAATCGTGTAGCTAATTTTGATGATCAATTAATCTTAACGGCTTGTGGATTATGGAATTTTTATTTAGCGGCAGCATAAGCATTAATTAAAAGGAGAGGCAAGCTGAACTTCTCACAAAACAATTCATTCGGCTTTTTCTTATTTTGCAACAAGTTTATTATGGCGCAAGAGGAGTGATTACTACGTTTCGGGAAATCTAACCATCTACTACAACGCGGAACAACTAAAAAAACGTGATTTCTGTGGTTCCGATTTTTTTGTGGTTTTAGATACCGAAAAACGTCCCCGCAAAAGTTGGGTAGTCTGGGGAGAACAGGGGAAATATCCGGATGTAATTGTCGAGATTCTCTCCGATTCTACGGCCAATATTGACCGCAATAACAAGAAAATTCTCTATCAGAATACCTTTCGCACTCCTAATTATTTTGGGTTTGATCCTAATACTTTAGAATTACAAGGATTTAGACTAATTGAGGGACAATATCAAGCCATTTCTCCCAATGAACAGGGTTATCTCTGGAGTGAACAGTTAGGATTATATTTAGGGATATTTGACCGTAAACTGCGTTATTTTACCGCCGATGGTGAATTAGTCCCCACTCCTCAAGAAGCGGAATTACAGCAACGACAGGCAAAAGAACAGGCTCTTTTAGAAAAAGAAAGGGAACGACAAGCTAAGGAAAAATTAGCCCAAAAATTGCGAGAATTAGGCATCGATCCCGATGCAATTTAGGGGAAATCTGATCAGTAGGGTTTGAAGACAAAATAACAAACCCTGCTATAAGATTAAAAAGCAAAATTATTTTCTAGCAGTTATGGTGACAGCAGCGCCCCTAGTGGGTGTAATTATGGGCAGTGATTCCGACTTACCCACCATGAAAGAAGCGATCGCAGTTTTAGAGGTTTTTCAGATTAGCCACGAAGTCACCATTGTCTCGGCCCATCGTACCCCCGAAAAAATGTTTGAATACGGCAAAAACGCTCATTTAAGGGGAATAAAAGTGATTATCGCTGGAGCCGGCGGGGCTGCCCATTTACCCGGGATGGTGGCATCTTTAACCCCCTTACCCGTGATTGGAGTTCCCGTAGTCACGCGCACTTTACAAGGGTTAGACTCTCTCTATTCAATTGTACAGATGCCCGCAGGCATTCCCGTGGCCACGGTGGCGATCGGTAATGCCAAAAATGCCGGACTTTTAGCGGTTCAAATTCTCGCCATCGGTAATGCTGATCTTTTAGAGCAAGTTATCGCCTATCGTCAATCCCTCAGCGATTCCGTCCTCGAAAAACAAAGCAATCTTCAACGACTAGGCTATCAAGACTATCTAGGGCAGAGTTCACCTAAGTAGGGTAGATTGAGAAAAGATTAAGTAACAAATTATGAAGTAATTATGCGTTGGATCACCGCTTGTGTATTGAGTCTATTGCTCTTTTTTGCCCTACCCATAGCGGCTTATGCCGATAGCCCGACTATTAGCGAAGAACAGATTAGAGAAGGGGAAGTTATCGCCGAAAAAGCCCTAGAAGCCACAGAAAAAGGGGATTACGCCCAGGCCGAAAGCTATTGGACCCAATTAGTCACCAAATTCCCCACTAATCCCGCCGTTTGGAGTAATCGCGGCAATGCCAGAGTCAGTCTCAATAAATTAGAGGATGCGATCGCTGATTTTAACCAAGCGATCGCCATTGCCCCCGATGCCCCCGATCCCTACCTCAATCGCGGCACCGCTTTAGAGGGAGAAGGCAAATATCAAGAAGCGATCGCCGATTATAATAAAGTTTTAGAACTGGCCCCCAATGATGCCTTCGCCTATAACAATCGCGGCAACGCTGAGGGCGGTTTAGGGGACTGGGAAGCCGCCGTCAAAGACTATCGCCAAGCCACTCAACTAGCCCCGAATTTTGCCTGGGCGCAGGCTAATCTGGCGCTGGCCCTGTACGAATTGGGCAGATATCCAGAAGCAGTCCAAAAAATGCGGAATATTGCCCGCAAATACCCCATGTTTCCCGATGTCAGAGCCGCCTTAAGCGCCGTTTTATGGACCCAAGGACAACAGGGAGAGGCGGAAAGCAATTGGGTAGCCGCCGTCGGCATGGATACCCGCTATCAAGACCTCGATTGGGTAAAAAGCGTGCGCCGTTGGCCGCCGAATATGGTTCTAGCCTTAGATAAGTTTCTTAACTTAAAGTAAAGAAGGACTAAATATTAACTTTTCTGGCAGTAGCGGGACTGAGGAGCAAATTATCTGGAAATCCGCGACTAAGATACAGTTGAGATGTGCTGGATTGTACTGCATTTAAACTGCGTCGGGGGAGTTTTAGTACAAATGCTCAAACTTCCTCGACCCAGTTCTGGCTCTCCCAACTACGGTGGGGGTAAATTATCATTTCTGGACGACCAGCCACTGTTCCCCGTTCCCCAAAAAGAAAACTTTGTACCTTACCATTAAGATAACTGCTGTATCTGCAATTGCCTTTTTTACCTATAATGTCGGCTTGAAGGAACCCTCGGTTTCACCTCGGAGATGAAAAGTTCCGCCAGCATAGAACAGCGAAGCACGACTAAGAATAACTCTAATCTATAGTTGCCAATTTAACTTTAGTATGCTAGAGTAGTTTGCGTGGTAGGTCGATAACGCAAAATGTTT
>NZ_JADBVE010000006.1:0-10233 GCF_020245285.1 Microcystis sp. M31BS1 | reverse complement strand
GTACGGGCGAAGCATTCGGATAGAAAATCTACGGTTTCACCGATAGGTTATTGCCCGAATGCTTCGCCCCTACAGGACGCGGGCCGATGAAGACGCAAGGTTTTGAACGACGATTCTCTCAAAATCTTGCACCTGTTTCGGAAGAAAAGCCCCAAAACCCTTACTTTGCCTACATTTCACATTTATTCAGCAAACCCTAAGTAGGTAGGTATTAAAAACTGTCAGATACCCCCGCCTATCGGCACCCCCCTTAATAAGGGTAGATACCCCCGCCTATCGGCACCCCCCTTATCAAGGGGGGCGGGGGGATCGAACCTAAAATCCATTTTTAATTTAATTATAACCAGCTACTTAACTAGGGTTTATAACTGGGAAAATCGATATAACCTTCCTTGTCAAAAGAATACCAATCCTTCATCTCAGCATCGGGATTAAGGGGCCAATTATTGGCGAATCTTTCCACCAAATCGGGATTACTGATATAGGGGCGACCGAAAGCAATTAAATCCGCATCTCCCAACTGAATAGCGGCTTCAGCATTTTCTTTTGTATAACCACAATTGCCGATTAATGCACTATTAAAAACAGCCCTAAACTCGGATAAAAGCATCGGTTGACCCTTTTCATGAAAACCAAAAGCCAAGCCATCTAGCAGATGCAAATAAGCTAAATTGTACTCATTTAATCTTTGGGCAATATAGAGAAAAGTTTCTCGAAAATCCTCGGAACCCATGTCATTATAAACTCCATTGGGAGACAGACGCACCCCCACCCGATGACTGGGAAAAACAGTTAAAATTGCCTCGACTACTTCCTGTAAAAAACGATAGCGATTTTCCAAACTGCCACCGTACTTATCCTGACGCTGATTAGTGGCCGATTGTAGAAAAGTATCGATTAAATAACCATTAGCTCCGTGAATTTCTATGCCATCAAACCCCGCTAATTTTGCCCTCTGAGCGGCTTGGCGGTAATCGTCGACAATTGTGGGGATTTCCTCAGTTTCTAAGGCTCTAGGGGTCTCGTAGGGCTGTTTGCCGATGGGTGTATGCAACTCCCCCTTAATCTTAATTGCCGAAGGGGCAACGGGTAAAGCGCCATTTTCCTGAAAACTAGAATGAGAAGCGCGACCACAGTGCCACAATTGACAAAACATTGGTGTTCCTTTTCTTTGGGCGATTTTTGTCACCATTTGCCATGCTTGCACTTGTTCATCGGTGTAGATACCGGGGGTATTTTGCCAACCGTTAGCTTGGGGAGAAATTACCGTCGCTTCTGTAATCATTAATCCGGCGCTGGCCCTTTGCCGGTAATACTCGGCCATTATCTCATTAGCAAGACGTTTTTCTCCGGCTCGCGCTCGCGTCATGGGGGCAAGCACAAGACGATTTTCTAGGTTTAAATCTCCCAATTTAAATTGACTTAAAAGAGCCAGGGAAGTAGTGAAGGAAGTCATCGAATTTGCCGATAGAGAATTTAGGTTAATTTTACCGCAGTTAGTTAAAACCAGACAATCGCACCCAAGGATGATTGACTGTCTATCTGCGAGATTGTTCCTCTGCTAAGGGAGGAGAATTAATCGGGTCAATTAGCTGACTATAATTGATCTTGGTCATAAATTTGACTATAATTACCAGTTATTTAATTTATTTATAGCGTTTCCTGTTCGCAAGAGGTACATTATCGATATTGAAAAGCTTAATTAGCAAAGGTTTAAGTGTGCCACACAGGTGTGAGAACCGCTATATCATCCAAAATTCAAAAGACAGAAACTATATTTTCTGGTAGTTGAGTCATGATGGTTCGGTATAAAATAGTGTAATTACGCTTATATTTATCTGACCAGAAATAGTCATTGTCGAGATGTCTAGTAACTGGTGTTTTACCGATCAAATAGACTTCCTAGAGACTGAAACGAAACCCTTACTATTCGGTACTTGCTAATTTCAAGAGGGTTTTTCGGCTCTTCTCGACTTTGTGTGATAATTTTTGCTTATGGAACCCTGAAGTGCTTATTGGGCAAAACTTTTAGGACTATTTTGCGGATATTCTATCGGTATAGACCTCGTTTCCACACAGAAACCAGAAGAGCCGTTTTTCAGAATCAGCATTTTTTAGGAAACCTACCCAAAAATACCCAAAAGAGGCAAACAGCCTCTAGATTGCGTTGATAAAAATGGGAAAACACGAGTTTTTAGCAAGCATCATTCATTTAATTGTGCTAATCTCCAAAAAATAGCTATTTTTTCACAATTTATTTAGAACTAATTTATTAGTAAAAAAAAGTCTTGATCGACTTGGGCTTTGTGGCTAGTATGTAAAGCATCTAGCTTCTTCATTGGAGACACCTGAATGAAAGCCCTATTACTGTGGCCGCTGATGCCCAACTCCTTTTGGTCCTATCAAGAGACTTTAGATCTAGCCGGTTTAAGAGCAACCAATCCGCCCCTGGGTTTAATTACGGTGGCAGCCCTGTTACCATCGGATTGGGAAATCCGGTTTGTTGATCGCAATGTCCGATTAGAAACGGCTTCGGATTGGGAGTGGTGCGATTTGGTAATCATCTCCGCCATGATCATTCAGAAAAAGGACTTTCAAGAATTGATTGCCAAAGGGTTGCAGTTGGGTAAAAAAGTGGCTGTGGGCGGGCCTTACCCCACCTCCTATCCAGAAGTTGCCCAAAAAGCTGGGGCAGATTACCTGATTCTCGATGAAGGAGAACTGACAATCCCGCCGTTCCTGGCGGCCCTGGAGCGGGGTGAACCGAGTGGTGTCTTTAGAGCCAGTGAGAAACCCGATGTCACCATGACACCGATCGCCCGCTATGATCTACTAGATCTGGATGCCTATCTGGCGATTACCGTGCAGTTTTCTCGCGGTTGCCCCTTTCAATGCGAATTTTGTGACATCATCAACCTCTATGGCCGCAAACCGCGCACCAAAACCCCAGAACAAATGTTGGCTGAGTTGGAGACGTTATATCAACTGGGGTGGAGGCGCTACATTTTTGTTGTCGATGACAATTTTATTGGCAATAAGCGGAATGCCAAGGTGTTTCTGCGGGAGTTGATCCCCTGGATGGAACAACACCAGTATCCCTTTAAACTGATTACGGAAGCTTCCCTTAATCTGGCCGAAGACAGCGAACTGATCGAGTTAATGGTCAAGGCCGGCTTTATGCTGGTGTTTATGGGGATTGAGACACCAGATACCGATAGCTTAATGGGCATTAACAAGGTTCAAAACACCCGCCAATCCCTGATCGAATCCTGTCACAAAATTACCCGCATGGGGCTGCAGATTATGTCTGGCTTCATTATCGGTTTTGACAATGAGAAACCTGGCGCAGGGGAGCGGATCAAAGAGTTTATTATGGAGGCGAGTATTCCCCAGGGTCAGTTTAGCCTGCTCCAGGCACTGCAAAATACTGCCCTGTGGAATCGCCTGCAACAGGAAGGTCGTCTGGTGGATGGTATGGGTACTTTCCATCAGGGAGCGATGATGAACTTTGAGCCAACTCGCCCTGTGGAAGAGATTACCGAAGAATACATCGACGCTTTCTGGGAAATCTACGATCCTGTTAACTACCTGAAACGAACCTTCAACCATTTCATGATCATGGGGGGATGGCGCGGCAAATCGAACCGTAAATTAGATTGGCAACAGTGGCAATTGTTCCGTTCCTTGCTCTGGCGGCAGGGGATTGTCCGACCGACGCGCTTCCGTTTCTGGTGGCAACTGGCGGTGATTGCCTGGGTCAAGCCCCGTCTGCTAGAAGAGTATCTAGCGACCCTAGGGATAGGTGAGCATTTTTTTGCCTATCGCTATGAAGTCAGAGAACAATTACTAAAACAACTAGCCGATTTGAAGCAACAGAAAGCAAGGGTAGCCCAGCTGGAAAAAACGCTCAAAAGCTAGACAATAGCGCCGAGGAACAGTCATTTATCCCTAAACAGCGCTCTTGAATCCTACCCCAAAGTAGAGCAACAAAAAGCGAGTGGGGTTGTTTGACTGTCAAGTCAGTTGACATACTCCCACCGTCAAGCTAGGCTGTGACGGGGGATTCTTTCCACATTGCTGTTAGAAATTCCTTGCTTCGACGAGACGGCTTAGATTCTCAATGTCTCCATTAAGAACCCAGAGACCCGACTCTCCCCCCCCCCAAAGGCTTGGATTGAGTGATAAAATTGGAAGTAATACCCGATGTCTCAAGTTAATTGGGCGAGGATTTCGTGGGAATTTATCTCAGTCATAATCTTACCAAAAGTAGCGGTCGGGGTGAATAGTGGTTTGACGTTGTTGGGAATTGTATTCTAGCAGGTATTTTCTGGCGATTACTTCCTGTTCTTCTAATAAGAGTAGCTCATTTTCTCCAATTTCTGTATCGGTAGAGAGGAGGATGACTTGAGAGGAAGCGGCGGGAAAATAACGTTCAACTAAATTATGGCGATGGGAAGAATCTAAACGTCCGAGGGGTGTATCGATAGCGATGGGTAAATCTCGTCCGGAGACTCGCGCTAATCCCCACAAAAAAGCGATCGCTAATAGTTGTTTTTCTCCGGCAGAAAGACGGTGTTTAGGCACAT
The DNA here is from genome assembly GCF_020245285.1 of Microcystis sp. M31BS1. Classification (NCBI taxonomy): domain Bacteria; kingdom Bacillati; phylum Cyanobacteriota; class Cyanophyceae; order Chroococcales; family Microcystaceae; genus Microcystis; species Microcystis sp. M31BS1. The sequence goes on along the minus strand of NZ_JADBVE010000006.1, from coordinate 5,647 downwards.
TTTGTCCATCGGGACCAAAGAGAGATAGACCAAAAGTATCAGCATCGATCGCTATTTTCTGCACCAGATCGGACTTATGCAATAAATAACGAAAACATTCCGCCACTTCTCCCTCTAATCTATTTAATTTTTTTAAAGTTAAGCGTTCTTTAAATACTTTTAAAGTTTGCTGTGCTTTGACAATAGCGTTGACGATATGTTCGTTACTTTGCGATTCTAAAGCTTTCTCACTGTAGGCAAATAATTCTTTTTTAGTTTTCTCAATTTTCTTTTTGATTTCCTCATAATTTTTGTGGCTTTGCTCGTATTCCGCTTGAGCATTTAGATACTTTTTCTGAGCGGTTTTTAAGTTATTACTCAGGGTTTCGTATTCTTCGGGAGAGGCTGCTACTGCTAATTCTCGCTCTAAATTATCTAAGTCAGCTTCCAGATTTCTTAATTGTTCTATTGCTTGATGAGCGAGGTTAATTTGTGCCGGTAATTGATGGGTTAAGACTCGATTTAATAACTCGATCGCCTCCTCGTCTAGATCTAAGTAAGGAGTAATCAAAGAATCGCTATCCTCAGCTAAAAACTGATTTTCTTGCTCTAAAAATTCTCTAATATTCTCTAATTGTTCTAAAGTTAAATTCAGTTGTTCTAAATAAGCAAGTAACTTTTTATCTCTGGATTCTAAAACCGATTGAGCGACCTTAGCTGATTGAAATTGTAGCTCTTTTTCTCCCTGAATTTTAGCCGCTTCTAGGAGAGGAAAAATTAACTTTAATGGTAATAATTCTCCCGCTAATTGACCTAAGTATTCCCTCTGGTTATCTAACTTTTTATCTACCTCCTTTTTTCTGATCTCTAATTGACTTCTTTCGGCGGCAATTTTGCCGCCATCAATGCGAAATTTATCCGAGACTGCATCAAAATCATTTCTAACCACATCTAAATTTTTTTGTTGAGTTTCCATCTCTTGCCTAGCCAATTCTAAATCTTCTTGGTACTGGGCTAATTTTTTCTCGATCGCTTCAATAGTTGCCAGTTCATTTTCTGCTGCTAGTAACCGGCGCTTGCGACTAGCTAAAATATCGAGATCAACGGCTAATCTTTCCGCTAATTCTAACCCTAATAAAGTCTGCATCGAATCCTTAACGCTGTCAGGAGGTACATCCTGTTCTGCCAATTCTTTTACCTGTTCCCCATCAAATAAAAAGAGGTTAGAAATACCCAAAGGTAATAAAGTTTCAATATATTCATCCCAAGTGTTAGCTAAGGCAGGATCGGGCCAATCTTCATCTAAAATACCGAGGGTATCCTTACCATCTTTAGGCTGTTTTGTCCAGTATCTAACGATACGATATTGTCGCCATTGTTCATTAACTAGATGTTCAAAAGCCAGTTCAATTCTCGCTTGATCGATGAGGGAAGCTTGATTATTAACTGCTTGACTGAGAAACTCGGCATAACTTAAATTATTGCGAGTAGAACACTTGGCCCGCGCACCGTACAAAGCCAAACGAATCGCATCCATTAAAGTAGTTTTACCGCCGCCATTCATGCCTCCCAAAAGGATAATCGGACAGGGATTGTTATCTTTTTCGGGGCGTAAATTAATCACTTGACGACCGGCGTATGGACCAAAGTTTTGCAAAACTAATTCAGTAAAAATCATTAATATTCAGCCTTAGTTAAGTCGAAAGTTTTAGGGAATCTCCTGTAACAATTATACCTGAAAAAGTGCCGCAGATATTTTTTGACACCCAAGAGAAAAACCCCAGATTTTATACTATAGCATTGATCACCAGCGCTAGATATAATTAGGGTCTGCGGAAAAAACTCTAAGATCCCCCCGCCTGTCGGCACCCCCCTTATTAAGGGGGGCAGGGGGGATCGAGTGCAAAACCTATCTTCTATTTAATTGCAAACAGCTACTTAATTAAAGTCTGCTGATTTTTACTTTCTAGTTCATTACTGGGCATGAGCCTATTTTTTGAAAAAATCGTTATGATCGGCGTGAAAGTGCCAACACAGGGGAGAAAATTGCTATGATCACGATCGGCGAATATTTATGCCAGCGTCTCCATAATTTAGGGGTTAATCATGTTTTCGGGGTGCCGGGGGATTATGTCCTCGATTTGATGGATGTTTTGGTGGAAAGTCCGATCGAATTAGTTTGCACCTGTAATGAGCTTAACGCAGGTTATGCCGCCGATGCCTACGCGCGAGTCAAAGGTATGGGCGCTGTCTGTGTCACCTACGGAGTCGGGGGATTTAGCCTCGTTAATGCTGTGGTCGGTGCTTACGCTGAAAGAGTTCCCTTGGTGGTGATTAGTGGGGCTTCCGATCGCTCGATTCGCCGGGATAATTTATTATTACACCACACCACGGGCGATTATAATCTGCAATTTTCGATCATGGAAAAAGCCACGGTTGCCTCGGTTATTCTCACTAATTCCACCCAAGCTGCCAGTCAAATCGATCAAACTTTAGCAGCTTGTTTGCATCACAAACGTCCCGTGTATATCGAAATTCCCCGGGATCTGGTCTATCGTCCCTGTATCCCCTCAGAAAATCCAATTTATTTAACCGATAATCTTACGGATACCGCCGCTTTAGAAGAAGCCATTGAAGAAGCGGTTTTTTTATTAGAAAAAGCGGAAAAACCAATTATTTTAGCGGGGGTAGAATTCCATCGGTTTAAACTCCAGGATAAGTTGCTGAAACTTTTAGAAGTAACGGGTTATCCCTTAGCCACCACTATTTTAGGTAAGTCGTCAATTTCGGAAATGCAGCCGCAATTTATCGGCACTTATGTGGGGGCATTAAGTCGCGAATACGTTAGTCAACGGGTGGAAAATGCCGATTGTGTCCTCTGTTTAGGGGCGATCATGTCCGATATGAATTTAGGCGGATTTACGGCTAATTTAAATCCCAATAATTTGATTAATGCCAATTCCGAGAAGATCAAGATTAAACATCACTTCTATCAACCAGTATTCCTAGGGGATTTTATCGAGGGTTTAATTAATAAGCTAAGTCACAAAGAAGCGGCTACACTAGAGATTAAACCTGCGGCCGAATTGAAGAATTTAGAATTCATCGCCGTGCCAGAGCAAAAATTAACTAATGCTCGTTTTTATGAGCGAATGAATCATTTTATCGCTCAAGAATCTTTTGTTATTTCCGATACGGGGGATGCAATTATTGCCACAATTGATTTATTAATGCCTCAAAAAACCGACTTTATCGGTCAAGCATTTTATCTCTCTATTGGTTATTCAATTCCCGCCTGTTTAGGAGTAGCTTTTGCCGCACCAAATACTCGTCCTATCGTCTTTGTGGGTGATGGTGCTTTTCAAATGACTGCCCAAGAACTTTCGACAATTATCCGTCACCATCTCAATCCAATTATCTTTTTAATTAATAACGATGGTTACACGATCGAGCGGGTAATTCAGGATAATATTTATAATGATCTACAACCGTGGAAATATCATCAATTACCAGCAGTATTTAACGGGGAAAGTTGGAGTTGTCAAGTCAGGACAGAAGGGGAATTAGAAAAGGCTTTATCGATTGCCCAGGGTAACATCGATCGCCTATCATTTATTGAAGTACATCTCGATCGTTTTGACTGTTCCCAAGGCTTAACTCGTTTAGGTCAAGCTTTACGTTCACCCCATGCCTAGACTGGTTATGCTATTAGGTTTTGACTGTGTGAAGCTGCCCTAAGACACCAGACTGAAACTCTTTTCGCTCCCAAGAGTCAACAATTAAGATACAATCGGTATCTTAATCAAAGTTTGCCGGTGACAACCGCAACTAAAAACCCTATGAATGCTTTTTGGAAACAAATCACTCTACTGAACTTTTCCCCTGCTTCTTGGTCAAAATATAGCTATCTGCATCGTTTAGTCGGACTTTTTAGTCAATGGCGACAGGGTAGCTGGTTTGTGGAGTGGACAGAACTGATGGGTGCGCTGTTAATCTCTCTCCTTATCGCCACTGCGCCGTTTTTCTCCACCAGTCAAATCGGTTTTTTGCTGTTAGCAATAGCGGGTTATTGGCTACTCTTAACCCTTGTGGATGAAGGCAAAATCGGGGTGACACCGATTCACCTTTTAGTGCTTTTATACTGGGGAATTGCCACGGTTTCCACGGCTTTTTCTCCCGTTAAAACCGCAGCTTTGGAAGGATTAATTAAATTAACTCTCAATCTCATCTTTTTTGCCTTTACTGCCCGAATTATGCGCTCGCCACGCCTAACAAATTGGATTCTGACTACTTTAGTTTTAACCGCTTTAGCAGTGAGCGTTTACGGCATTCGTCAGCAAATTTTTGGCGCGGAACAGTTAGCAACTTGGAACGATCCTACTTCAGAATTAGCGGGGGATACTAGGGTTTATAGTTATCTCGGTAATCCTAATTTATTAGCTAGTTATTTATTCCCCGGTATTGCTTTTAGCGGTGCGGCATTATTTGTGTGGCAGGGATGGCTACCGAAAATTTTAGCGGCTTTACTAACTTTAGCCAATGCCGCTTGTTTATTTTTTACCGAGAGTCGTGGCGGTTGGATTGGTTTGATGGTCTTAGGAATTGTCTTCTTATTGCTATTATTTTATTGGTTCAAAAATTATCTACCGTTATTTTGGCAAACCTGGCTTTTACCCTTAATTTTAGGGGGTTTAGCCGTGGTGGTTTTAGGGGCGATTTTATTGGTGGAGCCGATGCGAATTCGGGTGATGAGTATTTTCGCCGGCCGAGGAGATAGTAGTAATAACTTTCGGATTAATGTTTGGGATGCAGTTATTCGCATGATTCAAACTTATCCGCTTTTGGGCATCGGACCGGGTAATGATGCTTTTAAGAAAATTTACCCCCTATTCATGAAGCCAAAATACACGGCTTTAAGTGCCTATTCTGTGGTATTAGAAATCATGGTAGAAACGGGAATCATTGGTTTTACCTGTTTCCTCTGGTTATTAGTTACAACTATCGGCCAAGGCATCCATCAAATTAAACTTTTACGCGATAAAATGGACAGTCAAGGCTTTTGGTTAATCGGGGCAATTGCCGCTATGGCCGGAATTCTTGCCCACGGTTTCTTTGATACAGTTTGGTATCGTCCCCAAGTTAGTACCCTCTGGTGGTTAGTTTTGGGTTTAATTGCTAGTCGTTGTTATTCCCCGGCTAGAGGTTTTGAGCGCGGCAATTCTCTCCTCTAGGGGGGCGAAATGGGGGAGCATTGAGGAGTTATTTCAAATTACGGATAGGACTGCTCTGAAGGGGATTTGAAGCTCGTGTAGGCGTAGGCGAGGGGGATTATTAAGAAAAATCACAAACCCCCTATCCCACCATCTCTCGGTGGCCAAAGCAAGAGATAATTGAGTTAGATCGTTTCCCAGTTTGTTCCGCGCTTGGCGCGATTTCCCAACTGCAATAACGAGAGTAAATCCCTGTGGCCGTTATAGAGACGAGGGAGGAAAATAATGGATCGTTCTCTTAAGTGGGCCGTTGCGATTGTCATCGGAAATTTTGGGTCTGAAACCCCGCCGTTCTAGGTTGGCTTTACGTTAGAATTAAAAGGCCAGTCTCGAAAACCAAGTGGACGGCGCAGCACCTTGAAAACTCGGCTTAGGGGGTTCCGACCAGAAAAGCTTGG
>NZ_JADBVE010000059.1:0-23654 GCF_020245285.1 Microcystis sp. M31BS1 | reverse complement strand
CAAGCACCCGCTTAGTCCAGTTTTCCGAACAATTTCATCGCTGACAAAACGGATGACTGGTGCCGTTACTTTGTCTTGCCTATTTGGGGTACAAAAGATTTTCTTTATTCCCCTTGACTTTTAAGACAATCGCTACGTTCTATATCCCTATATCCCCTTTCTAACTGATAAGTAGGGAGGCACAATTATTGGTAGGATGGGTTAGCGGTAGCGTAAACTATGCGGGCGTTGGGTTTCATGCTTCAACCGTTCGGCAAAAGCTCACGGCCGAAGCCCAACCTACGTTCATCTGATAACTGATAACTGATAACTGATAACTGATAACTGAATAAATGCTACACATTGCTACTTTTTCTTGCGAAAATGAGCGCCAAAATTGCGGTTTTTGGCAGAGACTCGCGCCCCATACCCGTGTTTTAGTGACTCTTTTGTTAGTTTTTGCCACAGCCTTAACTCCGAATGGTAGCTGGGAAACTTGGGGGATTTACGGATTAGGATTAATTATTTTAATTCTGATCAGTCGGGTGACTATTAGCGTACTTTTACAAAGAGTAGCGATCGAATTTGTCTTTATCGGTGTGGTTTTATTGGGAACTCTTTTTCGTGATGGCGGCGAAATTCTTTGGTCTTGGGGATTTTTGCGGATAACTAGCGAGGGATTGCTGGTTTTAGGCAGTGTGGCCTTTAAAGCTTTTCTCTGTCTTTGTACGGTCAATATTCTGGTTTTAACCACAGCAATTCCCGACCTGTTACAAGCCTTAGTTACCCTAAAAACCCCCCCTTTATTGGTGGCAATTTTAGCTTCTATGTACCGTTATCTAGCGGTTTTGATCGCTGAATTTAATTCCATGCGAAGGGCAGCAATTGCGCGTAATTTAATGAGTAGTCCCCGATGGCAGCGGTTGCTAGTGGGACACATGATCGGCTCTTTATTTATCCGCACCTACGAACGTGGCGATCGCATTTATCAAGCCATGTTATCGAGGGGTTACACTGGTTCCTTGCCTTCTCTACAGGTTCCCCAAAGCAAGCTGAACGATTATCTCGCTATAATTTGTATAGTAATTTTGATCCTCTGGGGTCAAATGGTACATCTACTCAGTTGACACTGCCGTTGCCTAAACTGGAAGCTAGATTGACAACCTGTTGCAAAAAAAGCCGTCCTCCGCTACGCTAAAGGACGGGGAACCTTGAACCCAATTTTTCGGTAAAAGTCTCGTTTTTCATGCACCACAACCCGATTTTTATTGAAAACCTAGTTTATACCTATCCTGACGGTACAGAAGCGTTAAAGGGTATTAACTTAGCCATTGAAGCTACGGAAAAGGTAGCTTTAGTCGGGGCCAATGGATCCGGAAAATCCACCTTATTACTGCATTTTAACGGTATTCTCCCGCCGCAAACCGGTAGAATCACCGTCGGTCCCTACGAAGTTAAACCAGAGAATTTAGAAAATATCCGCAATTTTGTCGGTTTAGTCTTCCAAAACCCCGACGATCAGCTATTTATGCCCACTGTCTGGGAAGATGTGACTTTTGGCCCGATGAATCAGGGTATTCGGGGAGAGGATTTAAACCATCGCTGTCATCATGCTTTACACGCGGTGGGATTGGATTCCCAGCATTACGGTAAGAGAAACAGTCAGAATCTATCGGGGGGTGAAAAAAAACGCGTGGCAATTGCGGGGGTTTTAGCCATGTTGCCCGAGGTCTTAGTTTTTGATGAACCTAGCGCCCAACTTGACCCCCGGTCCCGTCGGCAATTAATACAACTGTTGGCCACTTTACCCCAAACCCAAGTGATCGCCACCCATGATCTCGATCTGGCTTTAGAATTATGCGATCGCACGGTGGTGTTAAGTCGTGGTCAGGTGGTAGCTGAGGGAGAAACCGCTAGGATTTTAAGTAATCGGGAATTTTTGGAACAACACGACTTGGAAATACCCCTTTGTTATAGTCGTCCCTACTGTGCGATCGCTGATGCGCCCTCACAAGTCAGTGATCAGTGATCAGTTATCAGTTATCAGATGTGAGTTTTCAGTTCACCGATTACTGTTTACTGGACGGCTACGCCGTGCCTTTGGCAACACTGAAAAAAAGCTCCCTTTTCCCCCCTCATAGACAGTCTTAACGAGTGATTTAGATAGTCAACAGCTTACCGCTACTTAGCGGTTAATTTTTGGGATTCTAAGGGAGAATGATGTAATAACATTAATTGATTTTCTTGTAAGATTTCGATAGCATAAGCAGGGCCAGAAGTATTGCTAAATTCAACTTCAAAAACATTTGGCTCATAGACTTCTACAATTGTTCCCACTTGCCCGCGATATAATCCCAATTGGGGTAAGTCTTCTAATAAAGCAACCACATCTAAGAGTTTCATTTCCTTATCTCCTTATCTACTTAAAGTACATAACAAGTAATTAAACGGGGAAAATTTTCATCATTTCTGATTATCCAAACACTGGGAATAATAGCTGTTTTGTTTTGATGATTTAGGGGAAAGTCATTAACGAAGGCAGGGGGCAGGAGGCCGTTTTTGTAACGGGGATTTATGCCCCGCTCCCAAAACTTTTCGCCTTAAGGCGAGGTTTTAGACCCGATTTTTTCGATAATATACTTTTGTCCATATTCCCACTTCTGCAAGAAGTCTGTGGATAGCTTGCCCTGAGTAAATAGGGCTTGCTGAATAAATATGAAATGTAGGCAAGGTAAGGGTTTTGTGGCTTTTCTCGTGAAACAGGTGCAAGATTTTGAGAGAATCGTGCTTCAAAACCTTGCATCTTCATCGGCCCGCGTCCTGTAGGGGCGAAGCATTCGGGCAATAACCTATCGGTGAAACCGTAGATTTTCTATCCGAATGCTTCGCCCGTACTTTTTGCCGCAAACCCTAAATACTGATGTCTGATGCACAATTTGGAGATTTATTATCGGTTTCTTGCATTATGAGAGAGGACAAAAGCGAGAAAGTCTGACATTCTTGAGATAGGTAGCACGAAAATCGAGGCCATTTCTCACGATGCAAGCTCTGCTAGAAAAAGCTCAGATAGCGTTGAATAAAAAGGACTGGGAGACAGTAAACGCCAGCATACAGCGACTTTTAAACCAAAAAGATGCGATTGAACCGATTATTAACGATGAAATCCTCGATTTAGCCCTAGAAGCTTTACAAAAATGCGATTTTCAACAGCGATGGGAGACAGCGAAACTATTTCCTCAAATCGGTCAATCGGCGATCGCTCCTCTAATTGCCCTGTTAGAATCCGAGGAACAAGATGGGGAAATGCGCTGGTTTCTGGCGAGAATTCTCAGTCAATTTGACGATCGAGCCTGTATTCTCGCTCTCAGTCAATTATTGCAAAGATCGGAGGAGGAGGAACTCAGCCAAATGGCTGCGGCCGCTTTAGCTAATATCGGCAGTTCTGCCATCTCCAGTTTAGGACAATTACTGTCCGACTCTAATACCCGTTTTTTAGCCGTACAAGCTTTATCACAAATTCGCCGACCAGAAATTATCGAACCGCTTTTAACCGTAGTTAAGGATCAATCTAGCGCCATTCGGTCTATGGCGATCGAAGCTTTAAGCAGTTTTCACCATCCCCAGATTACTGTGATTATCCTCGATGCTTTACAGGATCCGGCCATCGAGGTGCGACGGGAAGCAATTAAAGCTAGTAGTTACCTAGGGACGAATTATCCCCAAGCAGATTTAGTTAACCATCTGCAACCGCTGTTATTCGATGTCCACCTTGAGATCTGTCAAGAAACTGCGATCGCTCTCAGTCGTATCGGCACAGCAACCTCAGCTAAAGCTTTAAATCCACTCCTGCAATCTTCCTTAACTCCCGATAGTTTAAAATTAACTGTAGTGCGAGCATTAGGCTGGATCGAGGATGAGGAAGCTTTAAATTATCTAGAAAAGGCTTTATATAGCGAAAATGTCCTAATTTGTCGGGAAATTATCGCTATTCTCGGCCGGCAAACCTCCCAGAAATTACGCCAACAAGCAGGGGAAATTCTCAGTAATTTTTATCACTCCCGTCCGGCGCTCTTCACTGATACGGGAGTTAAACAGTCTCTAGCGATCGCTTTAGGAGAATTAGAGCGGGATAATAAAAGTATTTTGCTGACTTTAGCAGCCGATGGGGAAGCAATCGTCCGTCTTCATGCTCTCAGCGCCCTAAAAAAGCTAGATCATGGGACTATATAGCTAATTTCCCGCTGCACAGATGTGGTGAATTTGCCAGTAATCCGCATCCATTTCCCCAAGGATAGCGTTTAATTTCTCCTGCGCTTCTTGAGCAAATTGGGCATTAATGGAAAAATTGACAGAAAGCACTATTTCGTAGATTTTATCAGGGTTAAAGGGCTTAATTTCCTGTTTCATCGCCGTGATTCCTTCAGAACTTATTCTCTATTTTCTTCTCTCCTTCTCAAGAATTCCGCTTACGCTACTGCTAACCCTTCCTACAAATAATTGTGTCTTCCTACTTATCAGTTATCAGTTATCAGTTATCAGGTGTGAGTTATCAGGTGTGAGTTATCAGTTAACAGTTATCAGAACGTAGTTGGGTTGAAGCATGAAACCCAACGCCCGCTCATGTTACGCTACTGCTAACCCATCCTACCAATAATTGTGCCTCCCTACTTAAATTGAGAAAATAAGGGTGATCGATCCATGAAGGTTATCAATTTTTAGAGAATTGTTAGATAAGTATCTAGAGATTCGGAGGGTAAAACTTTCAAAGTTTGGTTTTGTAGGTCTAATTCTAAACCCAGTGCTTCTAGGGGGATTACTCCAATTAAAGGATCGCGACCACCGGGTAATTCTAAACATTCAAAAGTTCCCTCGCGACCACAAAGCAATATTTTAGCATCCTGAAAGACTCTCGCTTTGCTCAATCCAGTCGCGGTACTAACATCGACTTCTTTAAGTAAATCTAGCCCCAGTCTGTCAATAATATTAGCAGGTAAACAGAGTGTTGTTGCTCCCGTATCAACTAAAACTTTTGGTAAAGTAACAGAGCGAATTTCTGAAGGAGAGATAAAACCTCTAGCAGCTGCTGATTCATCGGCACGATTAATTATTGTTAAAGGTGTGAAAACTTTGCCCATCGGATTTGTCTGTTTCTTTTCCATATTATTATTTAGTAATCCCTATAATTAGAGAAGACATTTGGAGACTAACTAGAGATGAGAGCGGTTACTGATAACTGATAACTGATTACTGATCACTGATTTAAGGTCTTTGCAGGAAGATTAATTCTTCAACGGGGAGGAAATCATAGTATTGACCTTGATTGGCTAAAACTGCGATTAAATGGAGACGAGCATCGGGTTCAATGTGTAATCCTTCCCAGGGGACAGCAATTTCCAAACATTGATTAAAAGAAGCTTTGGCATTACTAGGAACTCGTTGCCAAGTAAAATATTCTTGAGCGACTTCTAACCAAGTAAATTCCGTGATTAAATTAACCCCTAGATGATGATGATAACCGTAATCGAGGGGTGATCGAGGGGGAATATCTGCTAGGGGAATTGGACTTTGCAGACGATGCACTTCATCATAATACCAATATAAATGCACTTCAGGCGGGATATCTTTGCCTAATTCTGCCCCCGGTTTCCAATCGAAACGCAGATAAAAATTGAGGTGATCCCAACCGAAAAAGAGTCTTTGTACTAAGGAAGTCCGGTGCATTGTACCACTGGCGCCGCCAATTTCGATCCGTCCAGCTTTATCCCAATCCTGTTCGTCCCCAAAACCGTCGATAATGGGGTGAATGAAAGCCATCGGACGATTACCTTGTTTATCCCCGTGTTCTTCCACCGGTTCGAGCAAATAGGAGGGAATTGGCTCATTTAAAGCTTGATAAAGAGCGATCAGGTGTTCGCGGAAAAGTTGATCAAAAATTGCATCATGATTAGAAGAATGGCCATAACCAAACCACCAAAACCAATCGGAACCTTCCGCTGCATACAATGCTTCCCACGCATCGGGGTTATTATCTTCCGTCGCTTCCGGGTGATTAGCGAGGGTTTGACGGGCTAAAATTAGATATTCCCAAGCCTTATTTTTAGCGGGATCGCCGATCCAAGTGGTAAAATTGGCATCGATCCAAGAGCCGCTATGAAGTTGATGGCTGGGTATTTTTGCATTAGCGGGAAAGCGATCGAGATATTCCGAGACGGTGACTAATTCGATCGCTTGGTGGTCGCTTAAAAGTTGATACAGGTTCTCTAGGAAGGGTAAACCGTCTTGATGATAGTTTTCCCAGCAGTTTTCGCCATCTAGCGCAATGGTAACTAACCAGGGTTTTTCTAGCGTCGTGGTTTCTGCGTTGGTTTTCAGTTCTTCGGCGATCGCTTCTAGGTGTTTAACTAAGTCTGTAGCGGCCTCTTGCGCTTTCATGCCACTATAGCTAAATCCGATCAGATCCGAGAGACGATGATCCCGGAAAACCATCGATAAATTGCCGTTGCTAGTTTCCAGAAGGTAGGGACGATAAAGCAATTCTGGTTCGCTAATATTGCCCTTTTCGTCGCGATGAAAGTAATGTCCCAAAGACCAACCTAACACCCCCTCATCGGAACATAACCACTGAAAACCCTGTTTAGCGACAGCGGGGAGAATCGCAGGACTAACGGATTGTTCCGAGGGCCAAAGTCCGCGAGGTTGTTTATCAAAGCGATCGATATAGATTTGCCAAGCTTTCCGGAGATGGCGGGAAATATCTTCAGGATAGTGGAAATATTGGCGAGGAAGGGTCATATTCGGCACCGCTACCCGGCCGGCTTCCGAGTTAGCCAGCAGGGGTAAAATCGGATGGGTGTAGGGACTGGTAATGATTTCTAGTTGTCCGGTTTCCTGCATTAACCGGTGTTGCGGCAAGATACGACGCAGAATTTGACGCTGTTTGGAGATAATCCGCTGGCGATCGCTTAAAGTGAAGTTTTTTCCCTGTTCTAACCAGGCAGCGATTTCTGGGTCAATGTGAAAGATAGGATCGATCCAAGCGAGGTTATGCCAAGCCAAGAGATCGCTATAATCTTGGAGATGCCAATGGCTAATACACCAACTATGACCGTTTTCTTGACGCTCTGCGTATAATTGCCCGTAACGGGGGTGCGGATCGATCAGGGTACGATGGTTAGCATCGAAAAAGTGTTCGAGGATAAAGTGTTTTTGTGCCAGGGTTAACTGCGCTTCTGGGGTGACAGTGAGAGCAAGATAGGGGTCTATAGCTAGTCCGTTGACGTAATCCTCTAATTGCAGGATTAAAGAGGGGACAAGGTTGACTGTTTGGTGTAATTTCGGGTAACGTTCTAGAATCAGGATTAAATCGAGATAATCTTTCACCCCATGCAGTCGCACCCAGGGTAAGCGATATTGTCCCGAAGCATCGGTGCGAGTTTGACAGGATTTGTAGAGGGGTTGGTGTTGATGCCAAATAAAAGCGACGTAGAGAGGATAGGTCATGATAATACCGAGAAAAAGTGCATATAACAGGCTTTTTGTCCGTTATTTAGATAATAGTGGACAAAAAGCCTGTTATAGATTCTTAAAAGTTGATTTCGGTCACTACCATAATCCTATCAACGGGTTTTGAGAGGGTATCGTCTCTTTGTATTTGTTAAAGGATCGGATTCTCCGGTGATGAGTATTGGGAGTTCAATTGCCGCAATTCTTACTGACGACCGACGACCGACTCCTTACCCCACAGTTAAGTAGATAGGTATTAAAAACTTTCAGATCCCCCCGCCTATCGGCACCCCCCTTATCAAGGGGGGCAGGGGGGATCAAACCTAAAATCCATTTTTAATTTAATTATAACCAGCTACTTAACTTTACCTTTGTCCAACTATTTAGGATAAGCTGGAATTATCGAAACCGTAGAAATAATAGATAAAATGAGTAATCTCCTCTGGCCGCGTTTTCTCAAGAAAGCTTACCGTCAAGAACCAATAACTAGCTTTATCTTTACCGCAGCGGCAGTAGATGTCATCATCGGGGTTGTAGGACAAAGATGGACACTGCTATCTTTAGGGGCAACGATTATGGCGATCGCTATCTTCGCCCGATGGCAACAGAGCCAAAAAACCGAGCCAATCAACCAAGAAGAAGCAGCGAGATACTATTTACCGCCCCAATCGGGTCAAGTAGCTTTACCAACCCTGAAAAACGAAAAAAATCGACCTTCCTAGCTCAAAAATCCCACCTTGCTTGGCAATCAATCCCCTCAAAGGCTAGAATCTATAGCACGGTTCATTTGTTAATATTCAACTAAATTTATGAAATTCCGATTTACGGGTGCGGAGAAACTTGTCGGGGCAATTGTGGTCAGTGTCTTAACCACGCTGACAATTGGGCAACATCAGCTTACTCAGGCCCAAAGTCCCATTGCCCCCGCTCGACCCGCGGCTGAAAGTGGCGAAAAAACCCCAGAAACTATCCTAGTAGAAGGTTTAGGCAGACTTACCCTCGCTAAAACCTTAGAAGGGCAACAATCCACCCCTAATGCTGTGATTTTCAGCCCCGATAACCAATTAGTTCTCGCTGGTGGTAGTGATACGGACCCTCTCCTGAGAATTTGGTCGGTAAAAACAGGAGAAAAAGTCTCCCAAACTCGCGCCCAAAGAACCAGCGTCAAAGCTTTAGCCATTAGTCCCAACGAAAGATTATTAGTTAGTAGCGGTTTAGATGGTTCTATTAATTTTTGGAATCTGGTGGAAGGCAAGTATTTAGGAATTGCCCTCGAACACGGTAATACTGTCCTCGCCCTTACGGTTACTCCCGATGGTAAAACGTTAATTAGTGGTGGTTTGGAAGGAATTCGCCTCTGGACAGTGCAACCTCCCCGCCGTCCCCTCTATCGTTTAAATTGGGTGGGTAATTTTGTTTATTCCCTAGGGATGAAATCCGATGGTGTCACCCTTGCTAGTGGTCATGAAAACGGTGAGGTAAATTTTTGGGACATCCGCGAGGGCAAATTTTTGTCGAAATTTTCCGCCCATCCCCAAGCGGTTAGCAAGCTTTTATACACTCCCGACGGCAAAAATTTAATTACGGGTAGTTTAGACCGCACGATTAAAATCTGGGATACGAGCAATAATAAGTTATTATTTACTCTCATCGGTCATACAGCCCGAATTCGCTCCCTGGCACTCCATCCTAACGGACAAATTCTCGCTAGTGCCAGTAATGACGGTGTGCGTTTATGGGATGTGACGACGGGTAAACAGTTGGCCTGGTTTGATAATAATTCCGACTGGGTGGAATCTCTAGCTTTTAGTCCCGATGGGCAGTATTTGGCTAGTGGTAATTATGATTTTAAAATTCGCCTCTGGCAATTCGTCCGTTAGGCAAAAATGCCCCCATTTAGCCTTTAACCACTTCTAGAAAAGCCGATTTCGCCGCTGCCTGTTCCGCTGCTTTTTTGCTTCTGCCAGTTCCCACTCCTAATTTTTGCTCATTTAACCACACTTCCGCACAAAAACGCTCTTGATCTAAACCATTGATTTCTTTAACTAAATATTGCGGCAGTTTTTTGTATTTTGCTTGTGTCCACTCCTGCAAGGCATCCTTATAATTCTGTCGGGCCGGATCTCGACGAATTTCGGCCGCTTTTTCCCGCAGTGGTTCATCTAACCAAGAACGCACTAAAATCATTGTCTGTGTACTAAGATATAAAGCTCCCAAAACTGCCTCAAAAGCGTCTGCTAGTCGAGAAATTCGCCCTGCCCGATCAATACTCGTACTACTTGATACCAACAAATAACGCTCGAAACCGTAGCGATCCGCAAATTCCGCCAGAGTGCGATCGCTAACCATCATCGATCGCAGGGCGGCAAATTCTCCCACGAGCGCCTCCGGATAGGTTTCTAACAATACCTCCGCCGCCACGAGTCTTACCACAGAATCGCCTACAAATTCCAATTGTTCATAATTCTTATCACGGGAAACACTGGGATGAGTTAGAGCTAAATCCAATAAATCCCACCTGACGGGGACATCAGCTGATAAACCCAGCTTTTCCACTAGGGTTTTTAATTGTTTTTGGCGACGGGGATCACTTAAGGACATGGGAGCGGGAATTATAAATTATGAATTATAAATTATGAATTATGAAGTGGGGAGATTTTTTTCAATGATCAGTAAAAAGTAAAAAGTAAAAAGTAAAAAGTAAACAGTAAACAGTGAAATGGTAACAAAGGCCGAATCTAAAACCTAATTTGTTAAGCTAAAAGCTTTGATGTACTTAGTTTCCACCCTTCTTTTTAGGTAGGAGATTTGCCAGATTCTTTTTTGGAGCCTTTGCCTTTTGCGTTCAGAAGCTGATAACTGATAACTGAATACTGATTACTGATAAAGGAGAGAGTCAGACATAAGCCGAATTCTGTATTTCCCAACAGCAGTAAAATTGCTTTTACCTTTGTTGGAATAGAGGTTATCTATCTGGGATAATTGTTACCAATTACCTCAAGCGGTTCCTAAAAACGGGACAGGAAAAAGACCAACCTTTGTCCCTCCACCTTGCTCCCCACCGGGGTTTACCGAGCCAGTACCTCTCGATACTGCTGGTGCGCTCTTACCGCACCTTTGCACCCTTACCCCCAATCAGTTATCAGTGATCAGTTATCAGTTATCAGTGGAAAGTTATTAGTTATCAGTAAATTTACTTTCGTTACTGTTTACTGGACGGCTACGCCGTGCCTTTGGCAACACTGAAAAAGGGGGCGGTATTTTTCTGTGGCACTATCCTCACGCTCACGCGCACTGGACGTTATCCAGCAAGTGTGGTCTTTCGGGAGTTCGGACTTTCCTCGGAATCATTGATCAAATGACCCCGCAACCTCTAGACCAACTCTCTCCTATTCTCTAGTTTGACATACCAGAGACTCGATCGCTCATATATCCCAGTCAATAATCAGTGATCAGTAAACAGTGAACAGTGAAAAGACAGCAGGAAACTGCTATTTAATACTGCTCGCTTAATACATACTGCTCACTTAAAACTCAAATCTGATAACTGATAACTGATAACTGATAACTGATAACTGCTCCATGTCGATCGCTCTCAACGTTAAGATCAAAGGTAATGGCTATCCGATCCTCTGTCTGCACGGTCATCCCGGTTCGGCAGCCAGTATGTCTGTATTTACCGATCATTTTTGCCAACGCTGGCAAACCCTGGCCCCGGATCTGCGCGGCTACGGGAAAAGTCGTTATCGCCCGGATTTTCAGCTAGAAGAACATCTAGAGGATTTAATCGGGCTGCTCGATCGCCAAAAAATCCAGCAATGTTTAATTCTCGGTTGGTCTTTGGGGGGTATAATCGCTCTGGAATTAGTATTGCGGCATCCCGAGCGCTTTCCTGGTTTAATTCTCGTGGCCTCGGCTGCGCGGCCTTGGGGTAGTCATCCTCCTGTCAGCACTACAGATCTGATCTTGACGGGGATAGCGGCAATTCTCAATCAGATCAAACCGGGATGGCGTTGGAATATTGATACTTTTGCTCGTCGTTCCCTGTTTCAGTACCTTTTTTCACAACATAAAACGATATCCTATCAATATCTCGCTCAAGATGCTGTTCCCGCCTACTTAGGCACTTCTCCAGCTGCTAATCGCGCTTTAAATCGGGCTTTAAAAAAAGGTAACAATTGTTTAAAATCTCTTGACAAAATCACAATTCCCTGCTTAGTTCTGGCGGGGGCAAATGATCGCCATATTACCAGTGCTTCGAGCCAAGAAACGGCCGAAAAACTAAAACTGTCTCAGTGGAAATGTTACCCGGATACAGCCCATTTGTTCCCCTGGGAAATCCCCGACCTAGTTTTAGGGGACATTGATAATTGGTTAGCGGAGCATTTTAGCGATAAACTGGCAGAGTGAAGTGAAAACTACTGCCGTGGTCGGGGACACTATCCACCCAAATTTGACCGTAGTGGGCGCGAATAATCTTGCGACAGACCGATAAACCGATGCCATAACCTTCTTTCCCCTCATCCCGTTTCAGACGCACATGACCTTCAAAAATATGCTCTTGTTTTTCTTCGGGAATGCCGGGGCCGGTATCACTGATGCTCACTTGTACTTTTTGAGTAGTACGATGAAGGACAGAAAGGGTAATTGCGCCGCCGGGGGGGGTATATTTGATCCCATTCTCCAGGAGATTAATAATCACCTGTCGGATTAACTCCTCATCAGCATAGACGGGGGGCAAATCTTGGGGGATATCGCTTTGGAGAATTAAAGTCTTTTCCTGAAAAGTATCAGTAAATTGAGACAAAATTTCCTGACAAAGAGCTTGCAGATAAAATTTACTCTGGTGGAGAGTGAATTGCGCCGCCATGCTCTTAGAAGCTTGTAGAATATCTGTGATCAAACGGTTCATAATCCGGAACTGTTTGCGGGCCTGTTGGTGCAGTTGTTCTCGTAATTGCAGACTGCGCTCCGTATCTGGTTGATGATAGGCTAATTCGAGGGTTTCCACGGCGATGGAAGCGGCGGTGAGAGGACTGCGTAAATCGTGGGCTAACATAGCCAAAATTTGGTCTTTAAATTTTAATTGTTCTAATAATTCTTCCTTTTCCTGTTTAAGACGAAAAACCTCATCGGCGATGCGGATGAGTTCGCCCGAATGTTCCATCTCTTGACGTTGTCCATCCTCAGCGTGATGATTTTTGACCTCCTCTTTAATCGCTTTTTGCCAGCGTACCAACCATTTTTTAAACTGTTCCACTAGATTACTGCCCGCGAGGGTATGACGGGGGCCGGGGGCAATTTTGACCAAGGCAGGGGTAGCTACAAGGCGAAAATGTTCGACTAAATGAGGCTGCTGGCGAATTTCGATGATCTGTAGGTCAATTGGGTAATCAGACTTTAAAGACTGGAGATAGGACTGAATTTGACGGATAATTTCTTGAGAACTGGGACGGTCATCAACAAATAGCAAAAGTTGAATCGAGAGAGGCGTTGTCGTCTCTCTTCCTAAAGCAGTCAGTGGCTCGTTAGATGGGAGCATCGGAAAATTAGTAAACCTAGGGATTGACGAGATCGATCGACGATCGATCGACTTTTATCATATTCTTTATTGTAGAAGCTTAAGATAGTATAAAATCTACTCAACCTAATCTTAAAGTTTTATTCCTTAATTCTAAGAAGAAATCCTATGGCTTTTGGCTATGTTGCCCTAGTTCTCCACGCTCATCTCCCTTTCGTCCGCCATCCCGAAAGCGATTACGTCCTCGAAGAAGAATGGTTATACGAAGCAATCACAGAAACCTACATCCCTCTGCTGCAAGTTTTTGAAGGTCTCAAGCGGGACGGTATCGATTTTAAAATGACCATGAGCATGACTCCGCCTTTGGTGTCGATGCTGCGGGATCCGTTACTGCAAGAGCGCTATGAAGAACACTTAGGTAAGTTAGAAGAATTAATTGCTAAAGAAATCGACCATAATCAACATAATGGCCATATTCGCTACTTAGCCGAATATTACGCTGAATCCTTCCAAAGTATCCGACAAACTTGGGAAAAATACGATCGGGATCTGGTCAAGGCATTTAAACAATTCCTCGACAGTAATAACCTAGAAATTATCACCTGTGGTGCGACCCATGGTTATATGCCCCTGATGAAAATGTACCCGCAAGCGGTGTGGGCGCAAATTGAGGTGGCCTGTCAACACTACGAAGAAAATTTCGGTCGTCGTCCCAAGGGCATTTGGTTGCCGGAATGTGCCTACTACGAAGGGGTAGAAAGAATGTTAGCCGATGCGGGCATTCGTTATTTCCTCGTCGATGGCCACGGTATTCTCTACGGTCGTCCGCGTCCCCGTTACGGCAGTTACGCGCCCATTTTCACAGAAACTGGGGTGGCTGCTTTCGGTCGTGACCACGAATCTTCTCAACAGGTTTGGTCTTCCCAAGTCGGTTATCCGGGGGATATAGTTTATCGGGAATTCTATAAAGATTTGGGCTGGGAAGCGGAATACGAGTATATTAAGCCCTATATCATGCCCAACGGTCAACGCAAGAATATAGGCATTAAGTACCACAAAATTACTAGCCGGGACGGTGGTTTATCGGAAAAAGGGCTTTATGACCCCTACTGGGCCAAAGAAAAAGCCGCCGAACACGCGGGCAATTTTATGTATAATCGCGAGCGGCAAGTGGAGAGTTTAGCGGGAATTATGGGCCGTCCTCCCCTGGTTGTTTCTCCCTACGATGCCGAGCTATTCGGTCACTGGTGGTATGAGGGACCCTGGTTTATTGATTTTCTGTTCCGCAAGTCTTGGTATGACCAAAATATCTACCAAATGACCCATTTAGCCGATTATCTCCGGTCTAACCCCCATCAGCAGGTCTGTCGTCCTTCCCAATCCAGTTGGGGTTATAAGGGTTTCCATGAATACTGGCTAAATGAAACCAACGCTTGGATCTATCCTCACCTGCACAAAGGCACGGAACGGATGATTGAATTAAGTCATCATGAAGCGGAGGATGAATTACAGGAACGGGCTTTAAATCAGGCGGCCCGGGAGTTATTATTAGCACAATCTTCTGACTGGGCGTTTATTATGCGAACCGGTACGATGGTTCCCTACGCTGTCCGGCGCACTCGTTCCCACCTGCTGCGGTTAAATAAAATCTATGAAGATGTGAAATCGGAGAAGATTGACTCTGGTTGGTTGGAAAAAGTCGAGGAAATCGATAATATTTTCCCCAATATTGATTATCGCGTCTATCGACCTCTGTAATCTTTGTTAGAGATTAATAAAAATTTTGGTGCGTTACAAGCTGTAGCGCACCTTGTTGCTTTCTGATTCTATCCGTGCCAATTAATTCGGCGTTGCTGATTTTAAGGATGAATTATTCTCTAGGCCATTCTTAAAACTTGGGACTAAGTTAACTTGTAGATACGATGCACAATTAGCATTCAGATATTGATGGCTGCAACGCCGATTTTATTATTTAGTGCAAATGTATTATTGGCTACAGCTGATTGAACGTTCGGTCAAGTGCCGAACAGCGATTATTTTTGGATCGTAACCGATAGCGTCAACCTCCGTTCTGCCCCCTGATTTTTTAGGGCTGCCCGGCCAGTTCCGACTCTAATTTGGCTAGAATCTGGGGTTTAAGTTGATCGAGTTTCTGTTTTAGCATCCGCTTGCTAATTTGCGGGCTGCCACCTTGGCCCGATTGACTATCTGTCACCCATTGCTGCAAAATTTGGCATTGATTGGCGGGAATATTAGCGTTGATCACATTTTCACAGATGTTGCTGCCTTCGAGGGGGAAAAATAAAATCCAGTATTGACCGGCTTCGGCGAGGGTTTTGGTCATTTTTTGACCTTGAGGGGTTTTTAAGTCCAAATAACAAGGCAACCAGCGGGGGCCCCATTGACGATGATAGAGGACAGTAATCCAGAGAATCATCGGGTGAGGTGTGGGTAAAAAGAGGAATTGATTATAACGGACACTAGCAACCCGGACGGCGATATCTTCTCGATCCAACATTACCCATAAACCGGGAAAAACGCCGTCAGCAGCCTGGAGACAGCGTGAGAAGACAATTTTTTGGCGCGGTTTATCCTCGGGCCAACTGGACTTGACACAGATATCCCTCGCATTAGCAGCAGAAACAATGGTTTGATTTAAATCACGAGGGGTTTTGATTTTGCGGGTGTAATCGTCGGTTTTTTTGACGATTTCATTTTTGACTAGGGGTTCAAGTCGTTCGAGACGTTGTAGTATATCTGTAACACTTGACGGGCGATCGCTGGGTGCTTTGGCCAAGCAGCGCAGGATTAACTGTTCTAATTCTGGCGGTAATTGCAAGCTAGAATGAAAGGAACGGGGTTCGGCGTAGTGGTGAACCTCATACCAACTGCCAAAGGAGGGATTATCGGGAAAAATGGGCGTTTCTCCCGTGATCATCTCGTACATCATAATCCCAAAACTGTAGATATCGGAACGATGATCGAGTTCTTTACCTTCCATCTGTTCTGGGGAACAATAGGCTAAGGTTCCCATAAACGATTGGGTTTGGGATTCTCCCGATTGGATGAGTTTAGCGATGCCAAAATCGAGAATTTTCACCAATTCCCCTAATCCTGAGTCCTGAATCACGATAATATTGCTTGGTTTGATGTCCCGGTGAATAATCGGACAGATCTCCCCTTGGAAGATAATACCCTTATGGGCGCATTCCAGGCCGAAACAAATCTGACGGGTGAGATTGAGAAAGCGCGGGAGGGGCAGCGGCTGATGTTTGATGATTTCACTCATGCTCTCCCCCGGCAAAAATTCCATGACGTAGAAGGGGACTTCCTTGTCATCTACACCATAATCACGAACCTTAACAACATGAATACTTTTTTCGCCTAAAAGTGCCGAAATAGTCGCCTCTCGCTCGAAGCGCTCACGCATTCTTTGGTTGAGGAGAGTTTGCGAGAGGAATTTGACGGCGACGGTTACGCCACCTAAGAGTTTATCTTCTGCTCGATATACTTGTCCCATGGCACCGCTACCGATCAACTCGACCAGTTGGTATCGATTGGCAAGTAAACTCCGATGTCTGGATTCTGCCGACATAGCTAGGCTACTGTGTTAATTATAGTGAGTCTGGTGGAGAGAGTTTTGGTTCTTCGTTACTTGGTCTGGTTCGAGCAGGGGGCATAAATCGACTAAATCCTTATCTGGCAAGAGACTTAATTGATTAGCTCGTTCTAGATCGAAAACAATTGGCAAAAATCGCAGCCATGTCTTTCTATATAAGGGTTTTATCCCTTATAACCCCCGTCCATTACATAACACAAACCGAAGAACCTTTTTTTCGGGCTAAAAGCATCATTTTTAACATATATTTATTTTCAGGCATTTTTAGTCATTGCCCCTTGCATAATTAATTTTTGGGGGTTGAAAAAATGAAAAAACTAAGTATAAAGTACCACAAAATCTCTAAATAGACAATTTGATTGATTATTATTCGTTCTTGATTCTCCTGACTTGAAAGAGGGTGTGGGGTGTGGGGTGTGGGGTGTAGGGTGTGGGGAAGGAAACCTCTTTCATCTGTGGGGGTGAAAATTTTTTCATCGGGACTGCCTAGGGACTCCTAAACCACCACTACAGGAAACTCCCTAACCCCTGTAAAACTTTTTTGCCGAAAGTGACCGATCTGGGTAATAATTCTTTAATAAAGATTTGTAAACTTGAAAATGATTATCCTTTCGCAGCGCTAGAGATTTAATGAGACGACTAATTGCGATCGAAAAAGCTCTGCTCATCGGTCATATTGTATCGATGGCTTTTGGACTAGCGGGATTGTTGCTAGTTCTGCCCCATCCCGAATTTGTGGCCAATTTACCGGATTTTGGCAAAACCTTCTTTGCTTGGTCAATGGCCGGGGGGGGTGTGGTGTATATGGTGTTAGGAATGGCAGCGGTGGCTGTTTATGCCTATCGGACTCTAGGAGTGTGGCACTGGTTAGGATTCATGGTTCCCGCTATCAGTTTATCCCTTTGTAGCGAACTATTAGGAACCAGTACCGGCTTTCCTTTCGGTCATTATCGTTATCTTTCGGGCCTAGGTTACAAAATTGCGGGTTTAGTACCCTTTACTATCCCCCTATCTTGGTTTTATCTCGGTTTTAGTGCCTATATTATCGCTCGTGTTGGTTTATCCACTCTTGCTATACCCCAGTGGCTACAAAATCTAGGAGCGATCGCTATCGGGGCGGTATTATTAACTTCATGGGATTTTGTCCTAGATCCGGCCATGAGTCAAACTACCATCCCCTTCTGGATTTGGGAACAACCGGGGGCTTTTTTTGGGATGCCCTATGAAAATTTTGCCGGTTGGTTTGGCACGGGTTGTGTTTTTATGACGGTGGCCACTTTAATCTGGCAAGCGCAACCGGTGAAACTGCCAAGTCAAGATTTAACCCTGCCTTTTGTCATGTATTTGGGTAATTTTGGCTTTGCGACGGTCATGAGTATGGGTGCCGGTATTTATCCGCCGATTTTCTTAGGATTACTCACCGGTATTCTGCCTTTAACACTCCTCTATAATCGCGCCAAGACTGTTGCTTCCGGGCAAACAGTGGCAACCAGCGAAGTAACAACCCTAAAAATCCCCGTTGTTTCGGTGAGAGGAGCCAAATAAGTTGTTAACTGAGATAATTCTCGGTGCATTCTGCCTGGGGCTACTGCTGTCTCAGGCTGTTGCCTTTTTTATCCTTCTTTCCCGTCTGCTAAAAGGGGCGCGTCGTCGTCCTCCCCTGACTCCCCAACCCCCCACCCCGGAGATGTTAGGGACAGTAAGCGTGATTGTGCCGACGTTAAACGAAGTGGCCAGGATTGACGGTTGTTTAAGGGGATTGAGTCAACAGAGTTACGAAGTGCGAGAAATTCTGATTGTCGATAGCAATTCCCAAGATGGTACGCGGGAAAAAGTCAAGGAGATAGCGGCAAAAGACCCCCGCTTTCGCTTGAAAACCGATGATCCTTTGCCTCCTGATTGGGTAGGTCGTCCCTGGGCGTTACACAATGGTTTTTTGTTTAGTTCTCCTGAAAGTGACTGGATTTTGGGCATTGATGCCGATACCCAACCCCAAGCAAATTTAGTCGCTAGTTTGGTCAAAGCTGCGATCGCAGAAGGTTATGACTTAGTTTCCCTGTCGCCGCAATTTATCCTCTCCTATCCGGGAGAATGGTGGTTACAGCCGGCTTTATTGATGACTTTGCTCTATCGCTTTGATGCGGCCGGAGTGCGCGGGCAAGATCCCCAACGAGTCATGGCCAATGGTCAATGTTTTCTCTGCCGGCGGTCAGTTTTAGCGGCTTTAGACGGTTATAGCGGGGCAAAAGGTTCTTTTTGCGATGATGTCACCCTCGCCCGTCTAGCGGCAACGAAAGGCTATCGGGTGGGATTTCTCGATGGGGCGAAGTTGATTCGCGTGCGGATGTACGAAGGACTCAGGGAAACTTGGCGCGAATGGGGCAGATCTCTTGACCTCAAAGATGCCTCCTATCAGGGGCAATTATGGGGCGATTTAGCCTTATTAGCTCTTACTCAGGGATTACCGATAATTATCACCCCTTTACTGCTCACAGCTTTGTTTTTTGGCTACAATTTCCTGAGTTTAAAAATTGTCTTGACTTTAAACCTGCTGCTGTTATTGATTCGTTTTGCCCTTTTATTGGCTGTTTCTCCTAGCTACTATCGGGGCGAAAAAGTCAATCTATCTTCAGGATTATTTTGGCTATCTCCCCTAGCGGATCCGCTGGCAGTTATCCGCATTTTTATCTCTGCTTTTACCCGTCCCCAAAGTTGGCGCGGTCGAGTGTATCAGTGAATTGGAAAATAAACATTGGGTGTATGAGGCTCCTCTAACGGTAGATTGATTCATGAATCAATCTACTATGAGAGCAAAAACCTGTACTCCCCTACTCCCTAGCTTACCTCATAAGCCATTAAGAGTAGCAAAAAAAAGAATTAGATTTGGAGAATGAATCAGCCCCAGTATTAAGGGGGAATTGGCACCCTCCTTATCAAGGGGGGCAGGGTAGGGTTGATTCATGAATCAACCCTACTATGAATCAACCCTAGAAGGCAGGGGGAGATCGAAGGCAAAATCTATCTTCTATGTAATTAGAACCACTTACTTAGAACAGCCTTAATTATACTAGCCTTTTCACTTAAAACCGGGGAATATGATTAAAAAGATGACGCATGACCACAAATTCCCAAGAAAATAACGAATAGCCATAACCCTGACGCTCCACCGTCCTCACCTGAGCTTGTAAACCCTTTAAGGAAAAATCAGGATTCCAACCCGCATATAAACCCACCCCCACTGGCACATACCTGGAAGCTGTCGCCAGTCCCGATCCCGAAAGACTTGCCGCCACCTGATTGGGAGTTTTCCGATAGATCTGTAAGACCACCTCATCCACAATCCCTTGACGCACCCAAGCCAACCAATTTTGATTATATTTATTCACCGCAAAAGAGTGAGGATTAGGCGAAAGACTCACCACCAACTTGGGATTAATCGCCTTGACATGATCATGTAACTTGCGAGTTAAATTCGTTAAAGCCTGACTTTTATTACCAAAAACACGCGGAACTGCCCAATGATCATCTAACTGAATCCCCGCCAAATCTTTTTCTTTTAAAATATCCTCCATATTGCCCAAAAGATAGGCTTGTACCTGCGGATTCGCCGGATCTAACCAGACATTGGTTTCCACCACCGTCTTCCCTGCGGGCGTTTTTAATAGCCAATCCGGATGCTTTTTGGCAATGGGATCATTAGGGGATAACATCAAACCATACTCAAACCAAGCATAGGGCTTCAAACCCTGCCGTAAAGACTCCTTAACCGCCGCTCTCCAAGGATTGCTCAACGGCGGCACAAACAACCAATTCGTCGGACGTTGGGAAGTCGGATAAAGCGTTCCCCTAAACCCATAAACACTAAAATACACCCGGTCATAACCCGATCGCGAAAGATGATTTAACACCTCGTCTAAGGACGTAGTGTGATGTAACAATATCGTGCCAATATTGGTTAACCAAACCCCCTTCATCTGCTCATTTTCCACTGCCTTTCGGGGAGCCGCTCGGTGAGTAACCAACAACAAAAAAGCCACTCCAACAACAATCCCAAACCTCTTTAGGTACTTGCTAAACTTAACCATGATTGCCGATTAATCCCACCAAGATATTTGATAATAGTATTAAGTAGGGAGGCCAAATTATTTGTAGGATGGGTTAGCGGTAGCGTAACCCATGCAGGCGTTGGGTTTCATGCTTCAACCCAACCTACGTTCATCTTATATTTAATTCCACCCACCCACTTATTTTAGTCCGATTTTTAATATTCAGTTCATCATCAGCAGGCCCTATTTAGTCATACTAAATCCGGTTATTAAAAACTGATTATCAGTGAACTAAAAAATAGATACCTGGTGTATTAGGCTCCCCTAACACACCCAGAAAAGATTTTAGGGAAAATTAACCGACTACGCAGAGAATATCCGATGCGTGACTAGCGGTATTCACTTTGTCATCCACATGGCTAATTTTGCCTTCTCCATCGATGATATAGGTGACGCGCTTAGAATAGCCACCCCCATCGACGTCATAAGCTTTGGTGATAGCACCATCGGTATCTACGAGCAATTGGAAGGGTAAACCGTATTTTTCTTTAAATTTTGCATGGGAACCTTGGTCATCCATGCTCACCCCGAAGACTACTATTTCCTTGTCTTGGTATTGTTGGTAGTTATCCCGGAAACTTTGCGCTTGCTTGGTGCAGCCGGGGGTATCATCTTTGGGATAGAAGTATAAAACTACGACTTTACCTTGAAAATCCGACAGGGAAACGGTTTTTCCAGTATCGTCGGTGGTGGTAAAGTTCGGTGCGATTGTTCCAACGGTTAAAGCCATAACTCCGATTCCTTTACAAAAGTTAATCTATATCGATCATAAAGGATTAGGGTCAAAAACAGGGAGAGGGGTGATGGGGTGATGGGGTGATGGGGTGATGGGGAGAAGAAGTCAGAGCATTTGTACTAAATTTCCTGATCAGTTTAAATGTAGTACAGATGAGAAGACTAACAACAAACCTCTAGAATTTGTTTTAGGATAATATTTGTCAGCTAAGAGGGGGATAATATGGGGCCATTCTGGTTAAAGGTGAGAACTTTTGGGCAAAATATCTTAATTGGTTTAGGTTTAGTGCTATTAATCGGTTTTTATCACAGTATCAGCGCCAAATCTGCCTCATTGATGATTGTTTATCCCCCCGATAATCATCAAACCACGGCCGCTAGAATCTTTTTTATTGGTTCTGCACCTCCATCGGGTCAAGTTTTGCTCAATAATCAACCGATTGAACGCAGTGCTAAAGGATATTTTGCCCCTAGTTTTCCCCTAGAAGTTGGCGAAAATAATTTCACTATTCGCTATCAAAACCAAACTATTAATCGTCAAATAATTCGTCGAGATACTCAAGCAGTTATTCCCCAAGACTTAGCTTTTGCTGATAACTCTCTCAGTCCTTCTGTCCATAAGACGAGGTTAGTGGGGGAATGGATTTGTTTTAGTGCGATTGCCACTCCCCAATCTCAGGTTTCTGTGCAGTTAGGAGATAAAATACTGCCTCTTTTACCCCAACCTCAAAGCACAAAACTGCCTAGTAATGCCGCAGTTTTAACTAATCTTAATCAAGCGAATTCCGAGGATAAAACTGGTTACTATCGAGGTTGTCAACAGTTTCAACAAGAGGCTAACTTAGGAAAACCTATTTTTACAGCACAATTAAATAATCGATCGATTAGTCAACAAGGTCAAGGAGAAATTAACATTATTAGCGATCAAAATTTACCAGTGATTGAAATTATAGCTGCCCAAGGGGTAGCACGCACGGGACCGGGTAGTGATTATTCCCGTTTAACTCCTTTACCCCAAGGCACGAAAGCGATAGTCACTGGGAAAGAAGGAGATTGGTTGCGGTTAGATTATGGTGGTTGGATTTTAGAGCGAGAAACCCGTTTAATAGTTAATGAAGTCCTAGATAATGCTAATATTCGCGGTCTCTCTTCTCGCAGTATCAATCAAGCAACAGAAATTATTTTTCCCCTCTCCCATCCTGTACCCATCGCCGTGGCACAAGAGGATGATAAATTTATTTTGACCCTTTATAATACCATTGCCCAAACCGATACAATTTTTCTGGTGGATAATCCTTTGGTCAGACGTTTAGATTGGCGACAAATCAACCCGACCACGATAGAATACACTTTTAATCTTAACCAAAAACAACAGTGGGGTTATAGTCTTCGTTACCAGGGGACAAATTTAATCTTAACCCTGCGTCATCCCCCGGAAAAAAGTGATAATTTACAGGGCAAAGTTATTTTATTAGATCCCGGACACGGAGGTAAAGAAACCGGTGCTGTCGGTCCGACGGGTTACACGGAAAAAGAGATTAATTTGGTTATGTCTAAATTAATTAAACGGGAGTTAGAAAAATTGGGAGCAACAGTTTATTTAACCAGAGAAACTGACATAGACTTATCTTTACCGGCACGAGTAGAGATGATTAATAATCTACAACCAACCCTAGCAATATCGGTTCACTATAATGCTTTACCTGATGATGGAGATGCCTTAAATACTCAAGGAATTGGCATATTTTGGTATCATCCCCAGGCAGCGGATTTATCAGTTTTTCTCCACGATTATTTAACCAAAAATCTTAGTCGTCCTTCCTATGGAGTATTTTGGAATAATTTAGCTTTAACTCGTCCCTATAGTAGTCCTTCTTTGTTATTAGAGTTAGGATTTATGAGTAATCCTCAAGAATTTGAATGGATTACCGATACTCAGGCACAAAAACAATTAGCGCAAGTTTTAGCCGCCGGAATTAGCCAATGGTTTCAACAATCTGGGGTAATTGCTTCCAGTTAAGATTTAATGGCAATCCGAGGGAGATAAGCTTAAGTAGCTGGTTATAATTAAATTAAAAATGGATTTTAGGTTCGATCCCCCCTGCCCCCCTTGATAAGGGGGGTGCCGATAGGCGGGGGGATCCCCCCTGCCCCCCTTGATAAGGGGGGTGTCTGACAACTTTTAACGCCT
>NZ_JADBVE010000058.1:0-3210 GCF_020245285.1 Microcystis sp. M31BS1 | reverse complement strand
ATTTTCAAGGATGGTTGAGACAGGAAGGACTATTAAGTTCTATACCTGAGATTAAGGGATGGGTTAGTCCTCGGTTAAGTATCCGATTTGATTTGAGAGAAGATGGGTTAGAAATTTATAGTTTAGATGGTCAGAAATTTTTAACTTCTCTTGAGTTATCTCAAAGGTTAGAACAAGAGCGTCTTAAAGCTGAACGTTTAGCTGAATATATCCGTTCTCTAGGAATTGATCCCGATACCTTATGAATATTTAAAGGAGTATAAATTATGACCTTTACACCAGCTATTGATCCAGATATTGAATACCCCGACAGTGACGGTAAACCCATGGCTGATAACACCGAACAATACGAATGGATCGTTAAAATCAAAGAAAATCTTGAGATTCTCTTTGCTAATTCTCCTCAGATTTTTATTGCGGGAGATCTGCTCTGGTATCCCGTCCAAGATAAGAAAATTACTGGACCAGTTGCTCCCGATGTTATGGTAGTATTTGGTCGTCCAAAAGGAAGAAGGGGTTCCTATAAACAATGGCAAGAAGATAACATTGCTCCTCAAGTGGTCTTTGAAATTCTCTCCCCTTCTAATAGCTTAGAAGAAATGGAACGAAAACTACTGTTTTATCAACGTTATGGAGTGGAAGAATACTATCTCTATGATCCCGATTCTCATGATTTTCAAGGATGGTTGAGACAGGAAGGACTATTAAGTTCTATACCTGAGATTAAGGGATGGGTTAGTCCTCGGTTAAATATCCGATTTGAATTGAGAGAAGATGGGTTAGAAATTTATAGTTTAGATGGTCAGAAATTTTTAAGTTCTATCGAGTTATCTCAAAGGTTAGAACAAGAGCGTCTTAAAGCTGAAGAAGCAAGTTTACAATTGGAACAAGAGCGTCTTAAAGCTGAACAAGCAAGTTTACAATTGGAACAAGAGCGTCTTAAAGCTGAAGAAGCAAGTTTACAATTAGAACAAGAGCGTCTTAAAGCTGAACGTTTAGCCGAATATATCCGTTCTCTGGGAATTGATCCCGATACTTTATAATGACATAATTGATGGGTTGTGACGAATACTAATTAACTGGTAAACTTCCGAAATTATTGTCATTGAACCTAGTCTAGGGCTATACTCAACTATGTAATCACTAAAAAAGCAGATCTATGAAAGCTTGGGCAAAATCTTTAGAAAAACCAGCAGTGGAATTTTCTGAAACGCAATTAACCTTACTATCGGGGAAAATTCCCGATGGATTGCGGGGTAGTCTCTATCGCAATGGTCCGGGGAGATTAGAAAGAGGTAAGCAAAAAGTTGGTCATTGGTTTGACGGAGATGGGGCAGTTTTAGCTGTACATTTTCATGATAAGGGAGCCAGTGCCACCTATCGTTATGTTCAGACTGCCGGTTATCAGCAAGAAAGTGCCGCTAATCAATATTTATTTCCTAATTATGGCATGAATGCCCCCGGCTTCTTTTGGAATAATTGGGGAAAAGAGGTAAAAAATGCCGCTAATACCTCGGTGTTAGCTTTACCCGATAAATTATTAGCTCTCTGGGAAGGGGGTTTTCCCCATAAATTAGATTTACAATCTTTAGAAACCCTAGGTTTAGATAATTTATCTAGCTTACAAGCAAAGGAAACTTTTTCCGCTCATCCTAAGCTAGATTTGTCCAGAGGAGAGATTTTTAATTTCGGGGTGACAATCAGTGCCAAAGTTAGTTTAAATCTCTATAAGTCTGACTCCACTGGTGAAATTATCCAGAAAAATACTTTTGAGTTAGATAGATTGTCTCTGCTGCATGACTTTGTTTTAGCAGGACAGTATCTCGTCTTTTTCGTTCCACCGATAAAAGCGGATAAATTATCGATACTGTTGGGATTTAAAACTTTTAGTGATGCTATGCAGTGGCAGCCAGAATTAGGAACAAGAATACTAATTTTTGATCGAGATTCTCTGCAATTAGTCAGTGAAAGTGTTACAGATTCATGGTTTCAATGGCACTTCGCTAATGGTTGTGTGAGTGACCAAGGCAATCTTGAAATTGTTTTTGTCCGTTATGATGACTTTAAAACTAATCAATTTTTAAAAGAAGTTCCCACGGGTGAAACCGAAACCTTAGCCATCGGAAAATTAGCAAGTATCACTATTAATCCCCTATCAGCAAAAGTGATTAATCAGGAAATTCTCTCGGATTTAAGCTGTGATTTTCCCGTGGTTTCCCCGCAGCTGGTGGGACAAAAATGGCAAAATACTTTTTTAGCTGTCCATCGTCCCGATAGCGATATTCGTCGGGAAATTATCGGACTTCCCGCTTGTTATAATCACTCCACAGGTAAGTTAACTATTGCTTATCTAGAAAATAACTGTTATGGAAGTGAACCGATTTTTGTCTCCGATGGTTTATCTCCAGAAACGGGATGGTTAATCGTCGTGGTTTACGACGGCAATAATCACAGCAGCCAAGTGAGAATCTATGATAGTCAGCAGCTAGAAAAAGAACCCCTTTGCTGTCTGCAATTACCCAGTGTTATCCCTCCGGGGTTTCACGGTACTTGGCAAGAAAAATCAGAAAAAGGTGCAGAAGCAATCTCAACTTAGAAAAGGGGTTTCTATTTAGAAAACGGGTTTCTTCGAGAAACCCGTTTTCTGGACTTGTGAGAGAGAAGCTTTATTCGATTTCTCTACGGTAGAAGATTTAATCAATTGGTTAAATACTTTCACTGCCTAGCTTTGACATTAGCGATCGCCTTTTGTCCATCACCCACTAAAATTGTCATAATGAACCCAACAACCGCCAATTATGATGAACCCTGGAAAGAAGCATTAACCGAGTATTTTGAAGCGTTTTTATACTTCTTTTTTCCTGAAGTTCACCAATTGATTGATTGGACAAAAATTCCTGAATCCCTAGAAAAAGAACTCAAACGGATTACCGCTTCAGCAAGGACAAAAAAACGTTTCGCTGACAAACTCTATTCAGTTATCAGTTATCAGTTATCAGTTATCAGTGACTAATTGGAAACAAGTAGCAATCCCTTTGCTATAATCGCCATGGCACACCTGAAAACAAAAGCGACTACTGGGAAGCTGCCAGAACGGGAACAGTGGAAGTGGAGGTTAATCAGGGGATTATATGAAAAGGAGTTCGAGAGGGAACAGATAATTAAACTGTTTGAAATCATCGACAATATGATGACTTTATCCCCTGAATT
>NZ_JADBVE010000057.1:0-2760 GCF_020245285.1 Microcystis sp. M31BS1 | reverse complement strand
TGCCGATAGGCGGGGGGATCCCCCTTGATAAGGGGGGTGCCGATAGGCGGGGGGATCCCCCTTGATAAGGGGGGTGCCGATAGGCGGGGGGATCCCCCTTGATAAGGGGGGTGCCGATCCCCCCTTAATCCCCCCTTAATAAGGGGGGCATCTGATAATTTTTAACGGCTACCTACTTATTTTTACTTAAATGATTTCCACTTCCCAGATACCCGATTCTTTTGTCTCACCTTGCCGTCGCGCCTCGGTTAGTCGTACTACCAAAGAAACCGATGTAGAGGTGACGATCGATCTTGATGGTAGCGGCAATTGTCGCGCCCAGACAGGAATTCCCTTTCTCGATCATATGTTGCAGCAAATCGCCTCCCACGCTGCGATCGATCTCGATGTACGCGCCACCGGAGATCTAGAAATTGATGACCATCACACCAATGAAGACGTGGGAATCACCCTCGGACAAGCTTTACTGCAAGCTTTAGGCGACAAAAAAGGCATCGTCCGTTTCGGGCATTTTGTCGCCCCTCTCGATGAAGCTTTAGTGCAGGTTGCCCTCGATTTTTCCGGTCGTCCCCACCTCAGTTATGGTCTAGAAATTCCCACCCAAAGAGTGGGAACCTACGATACTCAGCTAGTGCGGGAATTTTTTGTCGCTTTGGTCAATCACAGTCAAATGACCCTACATATTCGCCAATTAGACGGGATTAATTCCCATCATATTATTGAGGCTACTTTTAAAGCTTTTGCCCGGGCGATGAGTATGGCCATAGCGATCGATCCCCGTCGCGCCGGTATAATTCCCAGTTCTAAGGGAGTTTTATAGAAGCGCTGCTTAACCCGAATTAACGTTAGCTTAGAAGCCCATAATTTGAGCCACTTGGGTTAATTCGGGAGCAATCCCAGATTTTAGTTGGTTATTGCTGTGTTTTACCGCCGAATCTGGGTCTTTTAGGCCATTTCCCGTTAAAACACACACTACGGTGGCCCCATCGGGAACCTGTTGATGCACTTTTAATAATCCTGCCACAGAAGCGGCGCTGGCTGGTTCACAGAAAACCCCCTCTTGGCCTCCTAAAATCCGATAGGCTGCCAATATCTCCTCATCGCTGACCGCGTGAAATTGCCCTTGACTAGCGTGACTAGCGGCCCAAGCTTTTTCCCAGTTAGCGGGGTTGCCGATACGGATAGCCGTGGCTAGGGTTTCGGGATGGTCAACCGGTTGTTTAGAGATAAAAGGGGCAGCCCCGGCGGCCTGAAAACCCATCATCTTCGGCAGTCGGTCACATTTGCCTATCTGGTGATACTGACAGAATCCCATCCAATAGGCGCTAATATTGCCCGCATTACCCACGGGAATACATAACCAGTCGGGGGCATTACCCAAGACATCGACAATCTCGAAAGCGGCGGTTTTTTGACCCTCTAAACGGTAGGGATTGACGGAATTGACTAAAGTTACGGGATAATTTTCTGATAGTTGGCGGACAATCTTGAGGGCATCATCAAAGTTGCCATTAATAGCGATGACTTCCGCTCCGTACAATAAAGCCTGGGCTAATTTTCCTAAGGCCACATAACCGTCGGGGATAATCACAAAGGCCCGCATCCCGGCCCTTCTTGCATAGGCTGCCGCCGCCGCCGAGGTGTTCCCGGTACTGGCACAAATCACCGCTTTTGCCCCTTCTTCTTTAGCTTTCGAGATGGCCATGGTCATGCCCCGGTCTTTAAAGCTGCCGGTGGGATTTAAACCATCATATTTGACAAAAACCTTGACATCGCGCCCGATTTGTGCTGAGAGATAGGGGGCGGGTATCAGGGGTGTATTGCCTTCTAGGAGGGTAATTACAGGGGTTTTACTGCTTACGGGCAGAAATTGGCGATATTCTTCGATCAAACCGCGCCAGCCGCCGATAGACGATGATTTAGTGGGTGATTGGGGGATCGATCGAGAAATAATTGTCATAGCCTTAAGGATACAGATTTGATTAGATGGCCTAATTTCCTATTTTATCGAATAAGCAGGCAAAAAAATTAATCTCGATCGCCCGATTGGGATTCATGGGGTTTAAAACAGGGATGCGGGAAGATAAAAGGCAGTAACAGCCAATAAATGACTTTTTTGGTCAAAAAATAGTTATTTTATTGCTATAACTCTGATTTTTTGCCCTTTTTGTCTTTCAGAAGTTGATTTAACTTAGTGTCAGCAGAAGTCCCTCGCTTTTAGCGATGGGATGAATGCTGACCAGCATATAGACAATTCTATAAAGTTGTGTTATCATAAATATAGATTCTTGATAACAGCCATGTACAAAGCATATAAATTCACAATAAAACCCAATACCGAGCAAGAAATAGCCTTAGCTAAAGGCTTCGGCTGTTGTCGCTGGTTTTGGAACTATTCCTTGAATTTATGCCAAGAAACCTATAAAACCACAGGAAAAGGGCTAACACGAAACTATATTCAGGGACTATTGCCTAGTCTCAAAAAAGAATATGAGTGGTTGACAGATGCTTATTCTCAGTGCTTACAGGTTGTTGCTTTGAACTTATCGCAAGCTTATCAAAATTTCTTTGAAAAACGGGCTAGATTACCAAGATTCAAGTCCAAACATGGTAGGCAATCAATTATACTTTAGACGTTCATA
Organism: Microcystis sp. M31BS1; assembly: GCF_020245285.1. Taxonomy (NCBI): domain Bacteria; kingdom Bacillati; phylum Cyanobacteriota; class Cyanophyceae; order Chroococcales; family Microcystaceae; genus Microcystis; species Microcystis sp. M31BS1. The sequence continues at coordinate 118 of NZ_JADBVE010000057.1, read as the reverse complement.
ATCTGAGATTTATTAAACTTCTGAAATCGTAGAGTCAGCAAGGAATCCAGTTCTTTTTTATGTTTCAAATGGGCATCATTCAAACATTCATAAATGGCTGAAGAAAAGTCAGAAAAGT
>NZ_JADBVE010000056.1:0-17543 GCF_020245285.1 Microcystis sp. M31BS1 | reverse complement strand
GACGTTCAAAAACCTTGCATTATCCTTCTTGTAGTACATCGCTTGGTACAAAAAACAAGGGCAACAAAGCCTAAAACGACCGACTCCTGACTCCTGACTCCTGACTCCTACCCCCAGGAAAAACTTTTTCAGCAGACCCTAATTAGGCCTCATCGAGAGCGGCAATACCGGGTAAAACCTTCCCTTCGAGTAATTCCAAACTAGCGCCACCACCGGTGGAAATATGGCTCATTTTTTCCGCCACTCCCACTTTTTCCACCGCCGCTACCGAGTCACCACCACCGATAATGGTAGTTGTACCCGTAGCGGTTAAATCGGCTAAAGTGTGAGCGATCGCATCTGTACCCGCCGCAAATTTATCGAACTCGAACACCCCCATCGGGCCATTCCAGAGGACAGATTTACAGTTAGATAAAGCTTTTTGGAAAACTTTCACCGAATCCGGACCGATATCCAATCCCATCCAACCATCGGGAATATTTTCGACGTTGACGATTTGGGAATTGGCATCTTTATCGAATTTATCCGCTAACACCACATCGGTAGGAAGGAGGAATTCCACCCCTTTTTCTTTAGCTTTTGCCTCTAGGGATTTAGCTAACTCTAGTTTGTCTTCTTCCACCAAAGACTTACCAACACTTAAACCGCGGGCCTTGTAGAAAGTAAAGATCATACCGCCACCGATGAGCAGTTTATCGCACTTTTCCAATAAAGTTTCGATCACGCCAATTTTACTAGAAACCTTAGAACCGCCGATAATCGCCGCTAGGGGACGTTGGGGAGTTTCAATAGCTGCTTGTAGGTAGTTTAACTCTTTTTCAATCAAATAACCCGCCACCGAGGGGCTGAGATAGTGGGTAACGCCTTCCGTGGAAGCGTGGGCGCGGTGGGCGGTACCAAAAGCATCATTAACGTATAAATCGGCATTAGCGGCTAATTTTTTGGCAAAATCGGGATCATTTGCCTCCTCTTCACCGTGGAAACGCAGATTTTCTAAAAGGGCCACTTGACCGTTAGACATTTGACTAATCGCTGCCGTAACTCCCTCACCAATACAATCGGGACACATGACCACTTCTTGGCCCAGTAATTCCGAGAGACGTTTAGCTACAGGGGTCAGACGCAAATTTTCTTTAACTTGACCGTCGGGGCGACCCATGTGGCTGCATAAAATAACCTTAGCCCCTTTTTTGATTAAATCCTCAATAGTTGGTAGTGCCGCCCGAATGCGGGTATCATCGCTGATTGCCCCGGTGGCTTTGTCCATGGGAACATTAAAATCGACCCGGACTAAGACCCGTTTGCCCGCTAAATCAGCCTCTGTTAAATTCGCTACTGTTTTTTTTGGCACAGCCCATAACCTCCTAGATTGCTTACCGTACAATAAAGATTAAATCAGGGTATCGCTACTTGCGGCAATTACTTTGACAAAGATTATTTCAGATTTGGGGATCAGTTTTGCAGTTCCAAGACCGATTTGCCCAGAAAAATTTGATTGGAGAGACTTGCTAATTATGTTTGAGACGATTTTATTTCCCATCGACCACAGCCGCGAAAGTCGTGACGCTACCAGTAGTGTGATCGAATTAGTCAAAATCTTTGACAGTCGTTTGGTGCTGTTGTCGGTGGTGGAAACGACAGCCACCGGGGAAATTGCCGCCGACGATAAGATGAATTCGATCGAAGCGGTGGATAGATTGTTACAATCGGTGCGGGCGATTTTTGCCCAAGCTGACATCACTGCGGAAATGATTGAACGGGAGGGAATACCCTCTTTTGTCATCTGTGATGTGGCCGATGAAGTTAATGCCGACCTGATCGTTATGGGTTGTCGCGGTTTAGGATTAACTAGCGAAGGTGTGTCCGAAAGCGTCACCACCAAAGTTATTAACCTTGCCCCCTGTCCAGTGTTGATTATCCCTTAATCAGTAATCAGTTATCAGTGAGCAGTTATCAGTGAGCAGTTATCCTACTAAATCCAGTTATTAAAGACTGATTATCTATTCCTCCTTTTGCCTCTTGCCCCCCCGACGTCGGGGGGGTTGCCTCTTGCCTATCCTGATATGTCGCCTATACTCAACGGATTTAGTATCAGATGTGAGTTTTCAGTTCACTGATTACTGTTTACTGTACGGCTACGCCGTGCCTTTGGCAACACTGAAACAAGGCTCCCCATCTCCCCCGTCTCCTGAGAGAAATGTAACGAATTGTGAGAGTTTCAGCCGTCAACCCTTGAAAACTCGATCGATGGGGTTGCTTGAAGTAATTCTTAGGCCTAAAGTGTAATCTTAAAGTTTTATGATCAATTTTCCTGTTGATCGGAAAAAGGAGAACTCAAACACAATGGCTGAAACTGGATACAAACAGGTGGTGACACCCTACAATGATGATCCGTTCATTGGTCATCTAGCTACCCCCATTTCCGCTTCTGGTTTTACCAAAGCTTTTATTGGTAACTTACCTGCCTATCGTCCCGGTCTAGCTCCGATTCTGCGCGGTCTAGAGGTGGGTATGGCCCACGGTTATTTCCTCGGTGGTCCCTGGGTTGTCCTGGGTCCCTTGAGAGACTCGGAATATGCTAATCTCGGCGGCTTAATCCCCGCTTTAGCCATGGTTCTCTTGGCTACGGGTTGTTTAGCTAGTTATGGTCTTGTCTCCTTCCAAGGTAAGGCCGCTAGTGGTGATCCTCTGCAATCCTCCGAGGGTTGGAGTCAATTCGCCGCCGGTTTCTTTATTGGTGGTATGGGTGGCGCTTTTGTGGCCTATTTCCTCCTAGAAAATCTTGGTGTCGTTGATGGCATCATGCGCGGGGTTTTTAATCAATAATTAACCCTTGTTCTACCTGATTATCATTTCCTTATTTTTTTACTAGGAGCATTTGACATGACTGGTGCCTACGCAGCTTCTTATCTGCCTTGGATTTTAATCCCGATCGTCTGTTGGTTAATGCCAGCCGTAGTGATGGGTTTGTTATTTATCTATATCGAAAGTGAATCCTAATTTAGCCTAGGATTCCTACAATTCAGGACTTGAAAATTAGCTATTTAATAGTTAGTTTTCAAGTCCTATTTTCTGAGGAAAAAAGAAAAGTATTGACCAGATGAAAATTGGTAAAACCCCACACCCCACACCCTACACCCCACACCCCACACCCCACACCCCTTACCCGCACCGAAAAACTTTTTGCTGCAAACCCTACTTATAAAGCGGTTAGATAGCGGATTTTTTCCAACAATAGGGAGGGTTGAATCGGTTTGAGCAGATAGTCGTCAATGCCATGACGACCGAGAAAATTAACGCTGATTTCAGGGGTATCATTCAAGATTAGCACTTTACTGGCTTGAGTTTGGCTAGATTTTTTTAAGAGATGACAGAGATGATATATATCGGGCATTTTCCGATCGACAATTATAATACTTGGCTGCACGATCTCAATTTTTTTGATAGCGGAGACACTATCGATTAACCAAATAACTTGATAATGTGCCACCATCAATAACTCACAAATAAGATTGGCAATTTCTTCGTCACTTTCAATTAAAACTACAGTGGGATGGTGGTGATTAAAATGGGGATTATTATCCGAGGGTTGGCGCTGGGATTTGGGGGGCTTTTGTTGAGGTAAACGGACGGTAAAAATGGAACCTTTATCTAAGCAAGATTCTACCTCGATCGTGCCGCGATGCAGTTCCACTAATTGTTTAGTTAAAGCCAATCCTAATCCCATACCACCATAACGACGTTTTCGGGAGCCATCCAACTGGGTAAATTTTTCAAACAGAAGCGGTATTTTTTGAGCAGGAATGCCGATGCCCGTGTCCTCTACCTGAAAAATGACCTGACTGCCTTCTTTCCACAGTCTCAGCGTGATAGCACCCTGTTCGGGGGTAAATTTCAGGGCATTTTTTAACAAGTACAAAAGTATCTGCTGAACTCGATCATAATCGGCATAAAAATAATGCTCTTTTTCGGTAATTTTCATCTCTAAAATTAGATTAATTTCTTTAATTTCTGCCTCTGTTTTGATAATTTCTAAAACATGATGACAGAGGTATTTTAGCGAAAATTGTTTAATATCTAAAACGGCTTTTCCTGCCGAAACTTGCGAAAAATTAAGCAAGTCATTAATTAATTCTAATAGTTTATTGCCGTTATCCTGAATAACTTTTAGATAGTGTTTTTGTTTGTCGGGAGGTAAAAAATTACTGGCTGCCGAGCATTTTTGCAGGGTACTGGACAAACCGATAATACAAGTTAGGGGAGTTAATAACTCATGACTCATATTATTTAAAAATTCACTTTTGCAGAGGTTAGCGGCTTCCGCAGTCATTAAAGTATCTTGTAATTCTTGGGTTCTTTCTATTACCCGGCGCTCAAAAATATCTTTTTGTTCCTGTACTTGAGAATATAATTGCGCTTGATAGATAGCGATGGCGAGATGTTCACCAATCTGACCTAAAAATTTCTTTTCCTGCGGCAACCATTGGCGTTTTTCTTGACATTGATGGGCAATTAATAAACCCCACAATTCTTCTTGTACCACAATCGGGGCGATTAATTTTGATTGCACTTGGTGTTGTCGCAAAAATTCGGACAAACAGAAGGAAGAAGAATAGTTAACATCCACATCATCCACAGCCAGAATTAATCCTTGACGGTACTTTTCTTTGTATTGGGGAATATAGGAAAAACAATCGTCTTCGGGGGTTAAATTTAACACGGAATTTATCTGGTCAGAAACGCGCGACTCGGAAGTTATTTTTCCCTTTCCCTCACCGATACCGGGGAAAAATTGATAAATTAACAATCGGTCCACTTGCAGAAATTCCCGCGCTTCCCTGACCACGGTTTCCAGAATCACCGGTAACTCCAGACTCTGACGCATTTGGGTGATGACTTGGTTTAATAATCTTTCCTGTTGGATTTGTTGGGATAGGGCAGCTTCTATCGGTTGACAAACGGAGAAGATGCGGGAACAACCCCCATCAGCAGCCGGAGAAGAAATTATCGAGAGAATTTTGACTAAAATTTTATTTTGAAAACTGCTGACATTAATGGATAGAGGCAGATTTAAAATTTGATAACCCTGCTGAATTTTTGGGTTGTGGAGAGACTTGACGGCCAGTCCTTGCAGAAAACTTTTAATCGTGTTCGCTTCAAAACTAATGCGGACTTCGTACTGAAAATTATGCCCTTGGGGACTGGCTAACAATAAAGCTTGTAGGTCAGTGGAAAGCAAGAGTTGATAGATTTCCCCTGTCTGTGGGGGAATATCTCTTTCACTGAGACTAATCCTCGGCCCTGTCACCTGTATTGCCAACTGTCCCCACCAAGAACGAATTTGTTCGAGGTGAGTAGATGACAACACTTGACAGCAAACATAAGCGGGAGAAGCGTTCATTTATCATTTATCAGTTATCATTTATCAGTCATCATTTATCAGTTATCAGAAGGCAGGAGGCAGGAGGCAGGAGATAGGGTGGTGGGGTGTTGGGGTTTTAGGGTTTTAATTGAAATTTCCCCACTTCCCCACTTTCCCACTTCCCCAAACCCCAGTCATCATTAAGGGGACTGGGGTTGGGGTTTTAGTGAAGATTTTTCTTAATCCCTATCCCCTATTCTTTAAATTGCCGCAGACAGATATAATCATCTCTATCTACCTAAGAATGATCCCTCGATCGAGACCCTGATTCTCAAAACCTAATCATTATTTAACCTGACTCTCAAAATTTATGCATCGTATTGCTCCCCAAGCGGGTGGTTGGACAGCAGATACCGAAGGGGTGATTATTATTGACCAAAATCCGGCCCCGATTGTCCTCCTCACCATGGCTGATACCGATATTCAAACTCTAGCGGCAGCTATCGACCATCTACCGGATAATTTTCCCGCAATTCGCGCCCTCAATTTATCCCAGTTACAGCAGCAATACAGTATCGATAACTATGGGGACAAGGTACTATCCCAAGCAAGGGTGATTATTCTTCGCTTATTGGGGGGACGGGGGAGTTGGTCCTACGGGTTGGAAGTAGTTAAGGAAATTGTCGAGGAAACCGGTGCGACTTTATTTGTCCTCCCGGGAGAGGATAAACCGGATTTAGAGTTGATGAGTCATTCCACTGCTTCCCTGACTACTGTTAACCAGTTATGGTGCTATTTCACGGAAGCAGGGATAGATAACTGGATTAATGCTGCTAAATTTATCGCGCATACCTGTCTCCATCTCGACTATTCTCCCTCTCCTCCTCAGATTGTCCCGAGGTTGGGAATCTATTCCCAGATAACCCTACCCCAACCCCAAGCACGGACTTGGATACTTTTCTATCGTTCCCATTATCTCGCGGGTAATACCAAAGCTATCGATGCTTTAATCAGTGCTTTCACCCAAAGAAATATTGAAACTGTCCCCGTCTTTCTTTCCTCTCTCCGGGAAATTGAAGTGCAAGAGGAACTATTAACCCTCTTTTCCCACCATCCCCCAGACCTAATTCTCGATACCACTAGCTTCTCTATCCAGCGACCAGAAGACAAACAAAATCATCACTTCTGGCAGTCCCTCAATAAACCCATCTTCCAAGTTATCCTCAGCAGCAGCAGTTTAGAAGCTTATCAACAGGGTTATCAAGGTCTTTCCCCCCGGGATGTGGCTATGAATATCGCTTTACCGGAAATGGATGGCAAAATTATCACCCGCGCTATTTCCTTTAAATCTGTCCTCACCCGACATCCTAAACTAGAAACGGAAATAGTTATCTATCAACCCCTCCCCCACCGGGTTGATTTTGTCGCTGATTTAACCGCAAACTATTGTCAACTCTCCTCCCTTCCCAACTCCCAGAAAAAAATTGCTCTCATTTTCCCCAACTATCCCAATAAGGATGGTCGTATCGCTAACGGAGTCGGTTTAGATACTCCCGCTAGTGGTCTGGAAATTCTTCGCGCATTACAAACCCAAGGTTATACCCTCACCGACCTCCCCGACCATAGCGATGAATTAATGCGATTGCTTATTTCCGGTATCACTAATGACCTGGAGACAAGGGAATTAAAACCTATCTATCAATCTCTCTCCCTAGAAGCATATCTAGATTATTTCTCCTCCCTTCCCCCCGATAATCAAAGCGCTCTGCTTGACCGTTGGGGATATCCAGACAAGGATTTTCCTATCCCCGGCATCCAGCTAGGTAATGTCTTTATCGGTATTCAACCTTCTCGCGGTTATGACCTTGACCCGACTCTTAATTATCATTCCCCCGACCTGGAACCTACCCACAGCTATCTCGCTTTTTACCATTGGTTACGACAGGAATTCCAAGTCACTGCTGTAATTAATCTCGGTAAACACGGCAATTTAGAATGGCTACCGGGGAAAAGTCTCGCTCTTTCTCCCCATTGTTATCCCGAAATCGCTTTCTCGTCGCTGCCGAATTTTTATCCGTTTATTGTCAATGACCCCGGAGAAGGTTCCAGTGCTAAAAGACGTTCCCAAGCTGTTATCATCGACCATCTCACTCCCCCGATGACCCGAGCGGAATTGTATGGGGATTGGGAAAAGTTAGAGTCTCTCATCGATGAATATTATCAGGCAGAATCTCTTGATCCTTCTCGTTTAGCTCTGATTCGCGAGCGGATTAACGATCTGGTGGCGAAAACTAATCTCGATCGAGAGCTAGGCACGATCTCGCGTAGCGAGCGCGTTGCGACCAACGCTTCCTTTGGTCAATTTCTCACCCTCGTGGATGGTTATCTCTGTGAACTCAAGGAAGCACAAATCCGCGACGGTTTACATATCTTCGGTCAATGTCCCCAGGGTCAGCAGTTAATTGATTTAATCCAATCGATCGCCCGTTCTCCTAGTCCCGACCGCCCCGGTTTAACCCGTTCGATCGCCCTTGACCTCCATCTCGACTGCGACCCCCTGACGGAATATAACGATACTACTACCTATCTGGAAGGTCTCGCTCAGGATTTAATTAGCCAGAAAATTGAACCTCTAGGCGAAAATACGGCAAAAGAATTGGTTTGGCTAGAAAATCAGTTAATTCCTGCTTTAAAACAAACCCCCGATGAACTTATCTATCTCTTAAAAGGTCTCGCTGGCCAATACGTCCCCAGTGGTGCTTCCGGCGCTCCTACCCGCGGCCGTCCCGATGTTCTCCCCACCGGCAGAAATTTCTATTCCGTCGATACCCGCGCAATCCCCACAGAAACCGCGTGGGAAGTGGGAAGAAAGGCCGCAGAGGCACTAATTGAACGTTATACCCAAGAAAATGGCGAATATCCCCGCACTTTGGCGATTTCTATCTGGGGAACTTCGACGATGAGAAATAGTGGCGAAGATGTGGCCGAAGCCATGGCTTTACTGGGAATTCGTCCCCTTTGGGATGGTTTTTTCCGTCGGGTGGTCGGGTTTGAAATCCTTACCCCGTCTAGCTTAGGCCGTCCTCGTATTGATGTGACCGTTCGGGTATCCGGCTTTTTTAGGGACAGTTTCCCCAGCATACTACATCTTCTTAATTCTTGCATAAATGCGGTAGCTTGTCAAGAGGAAGAGGAAAAAATTAATCCTTTAGCGGCGAAAGTGAAGACAGAGAGGGAGTTTTGGCTAAGTCAGGGCTTAGGAGAAAAAGAGGCGAAACTGAGAGCTACTGCCAGAATCTTTGGCTGCAAACCGGGTGCTTATGGGGCCGGTTTACAGGGGTTAATCGAGTCACAAAACTGGCAAAATGATCAAGACTTAGCTAATGCTTATATTAACTGGAGTTGTTATGCCTATGATAGTCAAGGAACTGCCCATTCTTTACCAGAAGTATTGAGAAATAGACTGCAAGAATTAGAGATAGTGCTGCACAATCAGGACAATCGAGAACACGATATTTTCGACTCCGATGACTACTATCAATTTCAAGGCGGCTTAACTGCCAGTGTCCGGGCATTAACCGGCAAAAATCCCGTCACCTATTTTGGTGATCATTCCCGTCCGGAAAATCCCCGCATCAGAACCCTAGAGGAAGAAATTCGTCGCGTTTACCGTTCGCGAGTGGTTAACCCCAAATGGATAGCGGGAGTGATGCGACACGGCTATAAAGGCGCCTTTGAGATGGCTGCAACCGTAGATTATATTTTTGCCTACTCTGCCACTACTCACCTAGTGGAGGATTTTATCTATCAGGGAGTAGCCGAAGCTTATTTATTTGACGAGAAGGTACAACAATTTATTCAGGAAAAAAACCCCTGGGCATTGCGAGATATGGCCGAAAGATTATTAGAGGCTCAACAACGGGGATTATGGACCCAGGTGGACCAGAAAACTTTAGATCAATTGAGGGCAATTGTCCATGAGGCCGAAGGAGCGATCGAATCGGGTCAGTAATTAGACCTCTGGCAAAAATCAAAAATCTGACCTTAGGTGAGGAGTTAGTAGCCAGTAGTCAGTAGTCAGGAGAATTAAGAATGAGCATTAATCAATTAAATGCTCTATCTAGGGATTTTATGCAATTTTATGCCTATTTTTCTCATTTTTGAACTCTCAAAAATTAATTAGGCAAGAACTCTATTAATAACCGCTCTAGAATCAGTCTATACTATATATTCTCCGGGGAGAAATTGCTCAAATTACGGCTCTCTTATTCTTTGTGTGATCAGTTTAACTTATAAGTACCTAAGCAAAATTAATTACACATATCTAACCACTTCTTGCCTCCTGCCTCTTGCCTTTTGCCTATCTTGACTAGGAAATTAATTTTGCACGACTACTTATAAGTACCTAAGCAAAATTAGTTACACATTTCGATAAAGCTTTTGCCTTTTGCCTATCTTGACTAGGAAATTAATTTTGCACGACTACTTATAGTAGTGATCGATCTTTGTGTCCTCTGTGTCTCTGTGGTTCCTTCCGCGCGCTCGCCAGCAGGACTGTATCTTAGAATACATTTTACCCACCAAACCTAAGAGAGCCAAATTACTTTAGTAATGAGAAACAGGACTAAATAATGGCTGGAATTGAGGGATTGAGGATTAAAAATTATCGAGCGCTCAAGGATATAACCCTGGGGAAGTTATGGAAAGCCAATTCAGACTTAAATCGGCCTAATCTTTTTGCCTTGCCCATCAATTTCTCAAGCTTTCCTTTAGGATTAATTGAGCAATACTGAAATAAATAAAAATTCCTAAAACATCAACCACTGTCGTAATAAAAGGAGCAGACATTAAAGCAGGATCAAATCCCATTTTGTTAAAGACAAAGGGTAATGCTGTACCTGTCGTTGCTGCAATAATTGAGATAGCAATTAAACTAATTCCCACTATAAAACCAATCTCTGGTTTACCTAAGAATACAAAAATCATGGCAATCACAATGACGGCTAAAATTATTCCTAATAATCCCCCTGTTATTAACTCTTTCACAATAATTGAAAACGGTTTTTTATCTCTTAATTCATCGGTACTTAATCCCCTAATAACAACGGTTGATGACTGCGCACCTATATTTCCCCCTGCATCAATTAATAATGGCGTAAAAAAGGCTAAGGCAACTACTTCTTCTAATACTTCCTCAAAATTACTCATTAAAAAAACTGTTCCAGAATTCGTGATTAGTAAAATTAATAACCAGGGTATTCGTTTTTTTGTGATTTTATACAAGCCCAATTTAAAGTAATTTTGATCATCAGATTCTGTATTAATTGCTCCCATTTTATAAATATCTTCAGTTGCTTCTTCCTCTAAAATATCGATAACATCATCTACCGTAACTACCCCTAATAAGTTTTCATCTTTATCAACAATTGGCAAGGCTAATAAATCATAGCGTTGAATCAATTTAGCGACTTCTTCTTGGTCGGTATCGGTATAGGCATAAATAATGTTTCTGTTCATAATTTCAGAAATTATGGCTTCTGGTTTAGCAACAATCAAATCTTTTAAAGATAAGGTTCCTTGTAATCTCTTGTTATTATCTGTCACATAGATATAGTAAGCCACTTCAATTTTATCGGCTAAATTTCTGATTTTAGCTTGGGCTTCATTAGCGGTAATAGTTTCTTTAACATAGATATATTTCGGGGTCATAATTCGCCCTGCTGTATCAGCAGAATACCCGAACAATAAAGCATTTAACTCTCTTTCTTCAGGGGATAATTGAGCTACTAAAGTCCTCGCTAATTGAGGAGGTAACTCATCAAATAACTTGACTCGATCATCAGGAGACATATTATTAATAATTTCATTTGCTTCCGCATTTTTAAACTTTTCGATTAATAAATATTGGGTATTTCTATCTAAATGTTCATAAACGTCAATGGCTTGAGATTTATTTAAAAGTCGGAAAGCAATGATTTGTAGGGTTTTAGGTAAGTCCGCAATCGCTTCTGCTATATCCACGGAAGCCACGGGAATTAACAGAGTTTTAGCTGCATCATAATTTTGGGCTTCTAAAAAAATGAGTAACTGATTTGTGATAACATCTCTTAGATCACTCTTAGAGCCTTTGGGAAAGTCGATTTCAGTGTTATTCATAATTGATAATTGGGTAAGGTAACTAAAAAGGGAAGCTCGGAAAATTGATGGAGGAGACAAAAGGATTATAAGCGAAGAAAGTAGCGTGGCACAAGCGAACAAATGAACCAAGCTAATTTCGCTTCTTGAAAAGCTAGATTAAAAAAGCTCAATCAACAGAAAGACTTTCTCCTAAGACTGAATTAGATACAGCGTTTCTGATCAAGAACTGTAACCTAATTTGGTATTAATAACCGACTCCTGAAAACGAAAACTTTTGATCTCATAAGTAGTCGTGCAAAATAAATTTCCTAGTGAAGATAGGCAAGAGGCAATAGGCAAGAGGCAAAAGCTTTATCGAAATGTGTAATTAATTTTGCTTAGGTACTTACTAAATCCAGTTATTAAAGACCGATTACCTATTCCTCCTTTTGCCTCTTGTCTCTTGTCTATCTTGATATGTAGCCTATACTCAAAGGATTTAGTATTATTCCCCCTTTTGCCTCTTGCATGAGTGCCTGTACTGATAAGTAGCCTATACTCAAGGGATTCAGTCTTAAATGCAATCACCATGCTCGTTCCTGTCCAAGGCTTGACATAAAACGCGCAATACTGTTATAATAGGGGACTGGCTTAAGCCAAAGACAGCAGGGGCGAAACAGCTTAAATACCCTGCCGAGGTCAAAGCGAGAAAACAGCAGCCAAAAAGACTAAAGAGAGATATTTTCTGTCTTGGTCATGCCTGAACTGGATTCTCTCCACTCAACCCCGGCGCTACAAGGGGTTATTTTTGCGCCTCTGGAACAGGTCCCCCGCATACAGGAGGTGAACAAGGGATGGGGAGAAGCAGAGAAAGCAAGGGAGTAATTCTAGAAGAATTAAAAACCTCCCTTAGCGAAGCTCAATTAACGATGGTCATCGACTATCAAGGTTTAACCGTCGCCGAAATCAGCAATCTACGCCGCAAATTGCGCCCCACGGGAACGATTTGTAAAGTCACCAAAAATACTTTGATGGGATTGGCGATCGCTGAAGATAGTGGCTGGGAACCGATGAAAAGCCTTTTATCGGGAACATCCGCCTTTCTGCTCGTAAAAGAGGATATCGGTGGAGCTTTCAAGGCCTATCAAGAGTTCAAAAAAGAAAGCAAAAAAACCGAATTGCGCGGCGGTGTCCTCAAAGAAGGGACAAAAGGTCAACTGTTAACAGAAGATCAGATCAAAGCGATCGCCGATTTACCGTCGAAAGAACAGTTAATCGCTCAGGCCGCCGGAGCAATCAACGCCATTGCTGCCAAACTGGCCCGCAGTATCAACGAAGTTCCCGCATCTTTGGCCCGTGCCGTCGATGCCGTGGCCCGTCAAGAAGAAAAAGAAGCGGCTTGACACCGCGCCAATCAATCACTTACAAACAATTAGGAGTCTAACCCATGTCTGCTGTAGCTGAAATCTTAGAAAAACTCAAAACCCTGACCCTCTTAGAAGCTGCGGAATTAGTCAAAGGTATCGAAGAAACCTTTGGAGTTAGTGCCGCCGCTCCGACTGGTGGCATAATTATGGCTGCCCCCGGGGCTGCTCCCGCGGCTGCTGCTGAAGCGGTGGAAGAACAAACCGAATTTAACGTCGTTCTCGAAGAAGTTCCCGCCGACAAGAAAATTGCTATCCTTAAGGTGGTACGCGAATTGACCGGTTTAGGACTCAAAGAAGCGAAAGACCTGGTAGAAGCCGCTCCCAAAGCGGTTAAAGAAGGCACTAACAAAGATGATGCCGCCGCCATCAAGAAAAAACTGGAAGATGCCGGGGCAAAAGTTAGCGTTAAATAGATTGCCACTGATTCTGGGGATGTAGATTATATCCCCAGACAAGCTGAAAAGCTCATTTCCTGATACTATAGGATTGTTATAGCAGTCTTGTAGGATGTCCAACCATGGAAAGCGTCGCTTACATTTTAGTTTTAACTATGGCTTTGTCGGTAATTTTCTTCGCCATCGCCTTCCGGGAACCTCCCCGGATTCAAAAGTAAATTTCTTAACTCCGTTTAGGTTAATAATTTTCTTCCCTGAGCCGCCCGCTTGTCAAAAGCAGGTTAGCGGCTCTGGTTTTCGTATTTAAAGGCTTAAATTAAAGGTTCCCCTCACCGAGCGCCTCCTATGCAGTGTCCTAATTGTCAGCATACCGATAGTCGCGTTTTAGAGTCCCGCTCCTCCGAAAACGGTCAGAGCATTCGTCGTCGTCGTGAATGCTTACAGTGTAAATATCGGTTCACCACCTACGAGCGCATCGAATTCGTGCCGATCACGGTGATTAAAAAAGATGGTAAACGGGAATCTTTTGATCGCTGCAAACTGCTCCGGGGGATCGTTCGCGCTTGCGAAAAAACCGGCATTCCCCCCTCAAGATTAGAGGCGATCGTCAATGATATCGAATCCCGTCTGCAGCAAGACTCAAAACGGGAGGTAACAAGTCAGGAAATCGGTCAATTAGTCCTAGAATATCTCCGGCAAGAATCGGAAGTGGCCTATGTGCGCTTTGCTTCAGTTTACGGCAATTTTCAGGGAATTAGAGACTTTATCGCCGCTTTAGCTCTGATCCAGTCCTCCGAAATGGAACGCACTCATCCTTCTTGGTCTCCAGTGGAAGAAGCCAGCGTGATTACCTCGTCTTAAATAGTTCCCGATTCAGTTATAATGAGGATCCCTTGTGCTATTTCAAGCCCAAGCTCTGGTTAGATTCTTAAAAGTCATTCTTGAGGCAGATTGCCTGCAAGAAAGCCGGATGCGGCAGTTCATCCCCTAGGCCCTGCCTAGAAACTAAATTGGGAGGCATCTCCTTGATTTAGAAACTGTACATCACATAGGAGGAAAAACCTACGGAAATTCCGAGGCCCAAACAACGTACATGACCACCCAAAAAACTGCAAACAAAAACATAGGCTTTACCCATGAAGATTTTGCCGCCCTTCTAGACAAATACGATTATCATTTCAGTCCGGGAGATGTTGTCGCTGGGACTGTTTTCAGCATGGAACCCCGGGGAGCGCTCATCGATATCGGTGCTAAAACCGCCGCTTTTATCCCCGTGCAGGAGATGTCGATCAACCGCGTCGATAATCCCGAAGAAGTTTTACAACCCAACGAAACCAGGGAATTTTTCATTCTTACCGACGAGAATGAAGATGGACAGCTAACCCTGTCGATCCGTCGCATCGAATATATGCGCGCTTGGGAACGGGTGCGTCAATTGCAAAAAGAAGATGCTACCGTGCGCTCGAATGTTTTCGCCACTAACCGTGGTGGAGCATTAGTCAGAATTGAAGGTCTCCGCGGCTTTATCCCCGGTTCTCACATTAGCACCAGAGAAGCGAAAGAGGATTTAGTCGGTCAGGAATTGCCCTTAAAGTTTTTAGAAGTGGATGAGGATCGCAACCGTCTGGTTTTAAGTCATCGTCGCGCTTTAGTGGAACGCAAGATGAACGGTTTAGCCGTGGGACAGGTGGTAATCGGTTCCGTGCGCGGAATCAAGCCCTACGGTGCTTTCATCGATATTGGTGGAGTCAGTGGTTTACTGCATATTTCCGAAATCTCTCACGATCACATTGACACCCCCCACACGGTTTTCAATGTCAATGATGAGTTGAAAGTGATGATTATCGATCTCGATGCCGAAAGAGGTCGCATTTCCCTCTCGACTAAACAATTAGAACCCGAACCGGGAGATATGCTCAAAAATCGCCCGTTAGTGTTTGAAAAAGCGGAAGAAATGGCGATTAAATACCGAGAAAAACGTCTAGCGGAAGCGGAAGGCCGGACTGTCTCGGAAGTAGTCGCAGAAATCGAAGTTCCTCCCGCCCTGGAAGAGGAAGATTTAGTTCTCGCCGCTGCCGAGGAGTAGGTCAGTTATCAGTTATCAGTTATCAGTTATCAGTTATCAGTCATCAGATTTGAGTTTTAAGTGTACAGTATTAAATAGAAGTTTCCTACTGTCTTTTCACTGATTACTGATTACTGTTTACTGATCACTGAAATGTCGTTTAATTTCAATCTTCAGACACTGCCGATAAATCCTGTAATTCCAGTTATCTCCTCACTAATATTGACATCGAGGAAACGATCCAAGTCATCGAAAGTGGTTCCGTAGGTAATAGTTTTATCGTCGTATCCTTTCAGACTGAGGGTATGTTGCTCAAAAGCTTGGTGGAGATGGGGTAAACCGATGAGATGACTGTAGGTAGTTGCTCCGATGGCTAAATCCCTACCTATTTCTTTAGTGGCCGACTCTAAACGAAAAGCGGCGTTGACCGTATCACCGATCGCCGTATAATCTGGATGTTCACCGCTGCCAGTATTGCCCACCATGGCATAACCGGTATTCACTCCCGCACCGATGCGTAATTTAAAGGGTAAGGGATATTCTTCGCTTAAGGCGCGGGTCATCTTGTATATTCGCGTAATTGCTTGGAAAATTTGCAAGATATCGTCTTGATTGACTTCCTGTTGGCCGTGAAACCAGATGGCCATGATCGCATCACCAATATATTTATCTACCCAACTGCCGGAACTGCGGATAATACTCCCGGCATGGCGAAACCAATTGCCAATCAGAGAAGAAAGCACTTTTTCGTCTAATTGCCTCGTTAAAGCCGTAAAATTTCGTATATCCACCACTATCACCGATGTTAAGCGACGTTCATGGACGGTGGAGGTGGGGGGATCCAATTCTAAATTGTGCGGTTGCTTGCCTATATTAGTGGGAGTAGGACGATAGAACTGCACTTCGGTTTTGCCAAAGGCGATCCGATCTTTGTCATGGATAGTCACGGGAATAGCTACCCTTCTGCCATTGACAAAAGTTCCATTGCGACTACCGAGATCGATCAGATAAAAATCTCCTGTTTCCGTGGATTGTAAAATAGCGTGATTGCGAGAGATACACTGATCTTTAATCACGATAGCGTTATCTTTGCTCCGTCCGATTGTCCAGTAAGGTCTCCCCACGAGAGGGAAAAAACGCTGTCCCTTCTCGGTATGGAGTAGTAAATAAGGATTTTGTCCTAGTATATCCACGGTTACATAAGCGGCAATATTATAGATGGAGGTGACTACACATTATACAGCGAGATTCCGCACATTTTCATCGAAAATTTGGGTCTGAAACCCCGTCGTTCTACGACGGCTTTACTGTTAAATATGAGCATCGTTTACGAAATATATGCTAAAATGTGAGACATGGAAAAAGCCTACTCGTTTCGATTTTACCCCACACCCGAACAAGAGTCGCTATTGCGGCGCACTTTGGGCTGTGTAAGATTAGTTTACAACAAAGCTCTCCACGAACGAACACAAGCATGGTACGAAAAGCAAGAAAGAGTAGGATATGTTCAAACTTCTTCAATGCTAACCGAGTGGAAAAAGCAAGAAGAATTAGACTTTCTCAATGAGGTAAGCTGTGTACCTTTACAACAAGGGTTAAGACATTTACAAACAGCTTTCACTAACTTCTTTGCTGGTCGTACTAAGTATCCTAACTTTAAGAAAAAACATCAAGGAGGAAGTGCCGAATTTACCAAGTCAGCCTTTAAATTTAAAGACAAACAAATCTATTTAGCCAAATGCACAGAACCTTTACCTATTCGATGGTCAAGACAAATACCAGAAGCTTGTGAACCAAGCACAGTAACAGTCAGATTACATCCGTCTGGACGTTGGCATATTTCAATTAGATTTGATGACCCAACGATTAAGCCTTTACCAGTAACAGATAAAGCCATTGGAATTGACTTAGGAATTAGTAGCCTCGTGATTACCAGCGATGGCGACAAAGTGTCTAATCCCAAGCATTTTAAAAAGCATTATCGGAGACTGCGAAAGGCACAAAAAAATCTTTCTAGAAAACAGAAAGGCTCAAATAATCGAGAAAAAGCAAGAATCAAAGTAGCAAGGATTCACGCTCAAATCACCGATAGTAGAAAAGACCATTTACATAAGCTAACCACTCAATTAGTTCGTGAAAACCAAACGATTGTGGTTGAGAATTTAGCCGTTAAGAAT
>NZ_JADBVE010000055.1:0-6532 GCF_020245285.1 Microcystis sp. M31BS1 | reverse complement strand
TCTTCGGTTTTTGTTATGCAATGGACGGGGGTTATAAGGGATGGAACCCTTATATAGAAAGGCATTTGGCGATTTTTGTCAATTATTTTTGATCTAGAGCGAACTAATCAATTAAGTCTCTTGCCAGATAAGGATTTAGTCGATTTATGCCCCCCTATCGAACCATAACAAGTAACGAAGAGCCGGAACTTTTTCTATATACATGACCACTATTTTAGCAAATGGAGAGAATTCTTGTCCATTAAGAAATGTTACAAATTACATGGGTACATTAAGAAAAGTTAAGGGGGTGTATCCATTGATGGATAAGGGTTTTCAGCTATTATGGTATATATGTATGGGGGAAGTTCAGCTATACAAGGGCTAGAGCAACTGTTGATTTCAACGACTAAGGTGCGGAATGTGGGTAAATGGGATGTGACGGTTCTGCCCTCCTAGCTGGCATCTTATTTTTACGCAAGTCCCTTATTTATTTTAGCGGTTCTCTCCAATCCGTTCAATGACAGGTAGCGCAATCGCACTTGTTGGGGATGGTGCGTTCCCTGAATGGGGATTGAGTGGGTCATGGGGGTTGTGGAAAGGAACGCACCCTACAAGAGCGGCGATTGCACTGATAACCTAAATGAGCCTGGTGCGTTCCCAATATCTGAATCATAGAGTCACAAGAGTTGCATCAGGGAACGCACCCTACAAGAGCGCTACACTCTACAATGTAAATAAAATCAGATACCAAAATACCCCAAAAACTGGTAAGGAATATTTTGCACTGTTCCATTCATATTTCCCGCTGGATGTCCATTACGCACTTGTCCAGGACCAGGAGCAATGGGCTGCGTTGGATACATCTGTCCATTGCAGGCTCGTACCCCCCCACCAACATTTGGTATATAGTTTATGGCAACTCTTACCCCTGATACTGATTGGATTGGTGCAGATACTGCTTGCGATATTCCAACATCACTCCTCTGATGATTAAGGCATACAATCCATGTACTGCGTTGATTTGCAGGAAATAGTTTAGGATCAGGTATCCAATCTACATTAACTCCTATATCATTTTCAAACAATTCTTTTGCTTTTCTCCATGAAAAACTTTCCCACGCTTCTGAGTTAAATCTTCCTTGCGTCCCTGACGGAGGTACATTGCCATGGTCGTTATAAAAATCTAACATTGTTGATGGGTTTGCAAGCCGATTCATCGCATTTCTTACTGTATTGTGTGCTCCATGCCTGCTACTACTATGATAATTCCCTCCATCTGTCTCATTTCTCATATTCATCAATCCTTCATAAATATTTAATGGATTCATTCGCCAACGTCGAGGGTCAACTATATCCTTAAACCCTTCCCACTCAAAATTGGCAGCCGTGAAAAAATCATAAAGTGTTGTTAAAGGTGTTGAACGTGACCAACGATATGGCTGTATAACTTTACTCTGAATATTTGGCTGTAACTCTGGGGATAAAGGCGACCTCTGGAGGGCAGAAATACTCGGTTTCGCCTGAAGTTCTTCGTCTGGTTCTTCCTGGCGTTGGAGTGCAGAAATACTCGGTTTCGCCTGGAGTTCCTCGTCTGGTTCTTCCTGGCGCTGCACCTGGGGATTGACTTTCAGTTCCCTACTGGTAGCAGGCAGACTCGACTGTTCTCCCATTGCTGCTGGCTCACTCCCCGGAGTAGTATGACGCGGTGCTTGAAATTGCTGACCCTTTCCTGACTGTCCGGTCGATGATGATGGCGATTCGGCATTGAGTCTTTGTAAGACTTCCGAGGCTACCTTGTCCGCTTCCTGTTCGTAGCGATCGCCTGCTTCCCCGATCGCCAGTTTTCCCCGCACAGTTCCCGTTTGCTGCACTACATGGGTCAACTCATGGGCCAGTAATTCCTTGCCACTGGAACTCCCAGGATTGTATTCCCCTTGGCGGAAAAAGATGTCTTGTCCTGTGGTGAAGGCACGAGCACTGAGGGATTGATTGAGAGCATCAGCCGTGCTGTCGGTATGGACGCGCACCTCACTGAAATTGGTGCCAAAAGCGGATTCCATTTGCCGCTGGATGCCAGCATCGAGCGATCGCCCCCCACCCCGTGTCTGTTCAATTGTTGCTTCCACCTCTGGCGTGGCTTCGGTTTCTCTCAGTCCTTGGCGAGACAGTTCCACTACCCGTTGGACGTAGCGGTTGCCGTACTGCCGCTGCATCTGGAGCATCAGTTGGCGGCCGCGGGCGGGGTAGTCTGAGGTTGCCCGACTGAGCAAGTTAGCGTGAACTTTGGCCGAGGGAGCACTGCCAATCGGACTGATGACCTGTGTTAGGGGGTCTTGTTGGGTTGCCAGAACATCTTCTTGGGCAGTCGCCCTCTGTGCTTCCCGTTCCTTGGTTGGCTGGGAGTGCTGGGATTTGGTGTCGGGGGTCAATTGGCGATTGCGCATGGCACACCTCATATCAAAAGTAGTCTGACAGTTTCTCCAAGGAAATGAAAATTCTCCTCATGCCCTTTGGCTACTATATTGTTAGTCTAGCACAAAAATGGAATAGTTTTGAACCCCTAAAATAATTCCTGAATGATTTTGTCTGTTATCAATCCAATTAGTATGGATTTTATAAAAGTGTATCTTCATCTAAATACAGACGAATTTTGGTCATTCTAGGAGTTGTTTTTTTTTGATAATGTTGTTTGGCGAGTTCTTGATAGGCAGTTTGTTCTGCTGCTATGTCTCGCTCTATTTCCTCTCTATTAGCATGATATACTTTAGACGTTCATAATCTGAGATTTATTAAACTTCTGGAATCGTAGAGTCAGCAAGAAATCCAGTTCTTTTTTATGTTTCAGATGGGCATCATTCAGACATTCATAAATAGCTGAGGAAAAGTAAAAAAAGTTTTCATAATATTTACCATATAAACATTTCTTTCTGACAAATTTCCACAACCTTTCAATTAAATTTAGATTAGCGAGACGGTAGATAGAGTAGCTCTATTGACAAGGAAAGAGCTAATTCTTCAACAATTTTACATTTTTGATAGCGGGCATTATCTAAGACTAGAGTGATGGGAATCATTAGTCCTAAAGCAGCTATTTTTGACGTGAGTTCACATACTTGAGTTGCTGTAATATAAGTGTCATATGTTACCAGAATAACTTCATGGGTTATCGCATTTAATGCTCCTAAAACCTTAAAGCGTTTACGCCCGCTCGGTGACTTAACAAAAAGTCTCTCAAAACACCAAACAAAACCGAGAAATGCTCCCATAACAAAGTGAGGCGCATCAACAAAAAAAACAGCCCTTTTTCCTTCTTTAGCCTCATTTAGTCTGGGTTCTAGCTTTTTTTCTTTGTAGTCTTCTTGTTCATCTGGGTCAGCTTTAGAAGGAAGAGAACCTACTTTTAAACATTTCATTCCCATTGATTTTAAGAATTTCCTCACTTGGGTAGGACTTCGTTTTATTCCTGTCAATTCTTCTCTTCTATATACAGCTTCATTTATTGTGGCTGGTGAGTTTTTCTCAAAATATTTTTTGAGCGTTTCTCTTTGAAAATCTAATTCACTTTTAGGGCGATAGAAGTTGATTTCTTTTAATTTTTCTATTCCGCCTTCTTGATCATCTCGAAGATAGGTTAATAAGGTATTTGGCGAGATTCCTGCTAACTGACAAATTTTTGGGTGCGGTATTTTTTGACTCTTTAACCAAAGAACTTCCATCTTCAGTTGAACCCGGGGATCGGGATGATGAAATCTTTCATAATACAGTGAGTTCTTTTTTCTTTTGGGAGCATCTAATTTATGCAAGTGAGTAATTATACTTATCCCTAAAACTGGTTTCTAGCAAGGCTTTCAAAATAGCTTGACATAAAAACCTGATTTAGGGGTTACAAAGGTGAGATGCTACCTTTCTTTGTTCTTTTCTTCTTCCGTGAATTCTAGGTTAATCATGTTTTTAATGAGTGCTTTGCTTCTAACGCTCTTGGAGGGAGTCTGGCAAAAGTCTTACAGTCTCTAAACCCTAGCTCTCTTATGGAGTAAGCCTTCAAGCTATCGCTAACTAACAGAAACCCGAAATTTGAGTTTTTATTAGAAAAAAAGTTAGCGTTCCCTTGTCAAGCAAGGGTTTCAGAACCTAGATTCGGTTAGGGATTTCCGAAAGTCCCTCCAAGAGCGATAGGAACCAACCTAATTAGGGTTTGCGGCAAAAAGTTTTTCGGTGGGGGCAGGGTGTGGGGTGTGGGGTTTTACCAGTTTTGAGGTGGCCAATTACCTAATTTTCAGGGAAAAAGTGCCTAAATTTCCCCCCGATCACTCCCATATCCAGTGCTTTTTGATTGACAAAAGGTCTAAAAGTCTTACCCAACAAGGTTTTTATATTTATTCAGCCAGCCCTAATTACTCAGAATCTTGGGTAAAGTTGCACCAATGCTCGTCGGAATGAGATGTGTTCCGACTAGGTTCTTGGCTGGAGAATGAGCCATTAACTTCTTGCCATTGCCGGACTAGCAAAGATACTCTAAATCGAAACCCTAGCCAGAAAAATTAGAAAAACAGCCCTGGGGGTGCTGGCGAGTGCTATAAAGGTAAGTAGTCATTTCGATCGCCTAATCGTTCTAACTATGCCACGCACTCAACGTAACGATAATTTTATTGATAAATCTTTTACCGTCATGGCGGATATCATTTTAAAGATACTCCCCGCCAATAAAAAAGCCAAGGAAGCGTTTGTTTATTACCGCGATGGGATGTCTGCCCAAGCTGACGGCGAATACGCCGAAGCCCTCGATAATTACTATGAGGCTTTAACATTAGAAGAGGATCCTAACGATCGCAGTTATATCCTCTACAATATCGGCATTATCCACGCTAGTAACGGCGAGCATGAAAAGGCTCTAGAATACTACGAAGAAGCTATTCAACTTAATCCCAGAATGCCCTCCGCTTTGAATAATATCGCCGTTATTTACCATTTTCAGGGGGAAAAAGCCAGAGAAGACGGTCAACAGGCCGAAGCGGAAGCACTCTACGACAAAGCGGCAGAATACTGGAAACAAGCCATCCGATTAGCCCCCAATAACTACATTGAAGCCCAAAACTGGCTGAAAATCACCGGGCGCTCGGAAATTGATGTTTTCTTTTAAATTGAGGAGTCGGTCGTCAGGAGACAGGAGTCGGTCGTCAGGAGATAGGAGACGGGAGACGGGAGACGGGAGATTATTTTTATTTATTCTCCCCACACCCCACACCCCACACCCCACACCCCACACCCCACACCCATCTCCCTGCTCCCCACACCCCACACCCCACACCCCACACCCCATTTCTCCCATGATCGATCGAGCTACAGTTGAAAAAATCGCCCATTTAGCCCGTTTAGAGATTAATAGCGGCGAAGAAGAACAATTTGCCCTGCAATTAAGCGGAATCCTCGATTATTTCGAGCAGTTAAGCGAATTAGACACGGAAAATGTGCCACCCACCACGCGAGCGATCGAAATTCAAAATATCACTCGCGCCGATGGTAATAGACCTTATCCCGATCACGAGGTCTTAGTGCAGGAATCGCCGGCTCCAGAAGGGGATTATTTCCGGGTTCCCCGTATTCTCAACACCGACGAAGAGTGAATTAGTGATCAGTGATCAGATGTGAGTTTTCGGTTTACTGTTTACTGATCACTGATTTAGATGCCATCTAGGGTTTTTGCTGCTATCTTGGACTAAGATCAGACCTAGCAATGGAGACATAATATAATGATCGCATCTCAAGATGTGGCACCATTTCAGCTTATTTCGAGCGTAGAATCGGCAGCAACAGAATTTAGACCTTGGGGTTCTTTCACCACTCTAGAAGAAGGTCTTGGTTATAAAATCAAGCGAATTGAAGTGAATCCGGGTCATCGTCTCAGTTTACAGATGCACTACCATCGCAGTGAACACTGGATTGTGGTTTCGGGAACGGCAAAAGTCACCTGTGGAGATAACGAGGAAATTCTCGGCGCTAATCAGTCCACCTATGTGCCGCAGTGTACCGCTCACCGTCTGGAAAATCCTGGGGTGATTAAATTGGTATTAATCGAAGTGCAGAATGGGGAATATTTAGGAGAGGATGATATAGTGCGTTTTCAGGATGATTATGCTCGTCATCAGAGCTAAGACCGTGTTTAGGGAGACAGAAGGGCAAGAAACTATATTTTCGCTCCAAAAACCTTTTGAGGTTAGTCTGCCTGACTGTCTTCCGTTCTGTTAAACCTACTCAAATCTACTCATGAGCAAATTTGACGTTAACTTCCTGCTTCACTGTAGTAGTGTCGGCACTATCTACTCCACAAGCTGACACGGTGGAACTCACCGCCAAAGAAGCTAGATTTAGACTAGCGTTCAAGTCTCGACCGCAAACTACATGGCATTGCTCACACTCAAAAACTCTTTCAGTTAAAGATAGAGACTCTTTCTTGTACCCACAATTAAAACAGGTTTTACTGCTAGGAAACCACCTATCGGCTATGATTAATTCCGAACCATACAACTGAGTTTTATAATCAAGTTGTCTT
>NZ_JADBVE010000054.1:0-13136 GCF_020245285.1 Microcystis sp. M31BS1 | reverse complement strand
CTTGTGTTGGTGTGGGGTAAAATCGAAACGAGTAGGCTTTTTCCATGTCTCACATTTTAGCATATATTTCGTAAACGATGCTCATATTTAACAGTAAAGCCGTCGTAGAACGACGGGGTTTCAGACCCAAATTTTCGATGACCATTAAATCTAATCTAAGTAGGTGGGTGGAATTAAATATAAAATGAACGTAGGTTGGGTTGAAGCATGAAACCTAACGCCCGATTATGTTACGCTACCGCTAACCCATCCTACAAATAATTGTGCCTACCTACTTAGCCCTATTGAAAGAACAACACATAGAAATTAAAGGCGTATATTCTAGAGTAGTTATGATAATGTATAAAGATCAATATAAAGAAAAGAAACCTAAAGATAAAACCATCGCTGAGAAATTTAATACCTATCATTTTGTAAAGTATAAAGAGCAAGTGGTTGACTTATTAACCCGTGGGTGTAACGTTAGCGTCGAGACAAGGACAATTATCGAGGAGATGAAAAAATTATCATAAAATATCCCGTGAGCTGCGTTACTTAGCTGCGTTAGCGTTAGTAATACACCCTAATTCTGATAAATTCAAACTATTTAAAATACGGGTTTTTATTGGTCTTTTTTCATCCCAGAATATCAGAGATGAATAAAATTCCATCGCTAGGGAAGAATTGAGAAGCTGTAGTGTTTTCTGAGCAGTATCTAAATCATCAAAGCTTAAGAAGTAAACAGTATCATCGAAAATAACTGGTTGATTTTGATAGGGTGATATAAGTTGAAAATTCAGTTTCTTATAAAGTCCAGAAATGGCAATTTTAAAAGGAGAGAAGGTGTAAGAACCAACGCCGAATATAGAAAAATCTGGTTGATTTTGATAGATTTTGCTTTTTCTATTCCCAAAGTAATCTACATGATTAACTAGATACTGCCAAGTTTTTGGCGCTATATCTCGCATATTTTCTGTAGATTCACCAATAAACTTCTGAGTTACTAAAACGTATTTATTGATAATTTCTAGGCGATTTTGTGCCACATCTGAACCTTTAAGGAGAGGATAAAGATAGGTGGTTTCAATATCAACGATTTCCTTTAAACCATTGACAAAAATTCCATTAACTAACTGCAATTCCATGACTTTTGAGCAATCATGTTTAATACCTGAACGCCATTTTTCTACTAGAGGATGCCGATGATATAACTTCTCTAGTCTGATAAAAGTATTTAAATCTCTGACTAGAATATCATTTTGATAACCAATACGCTGAAACTCCCTTTCCTCAAAACTCTTGAAAACATCACAAAAGTAATTTTCTGATTGAGAATCAAATTGACAAAATAGGAGACAAGCATCTACATTAGCTTGAAAATATTTTTGAGTGTTTATCGGATAAATTGCCGAATAGGTGAGATTAATTTTCTGAGTATAAATATAGTTCAAAATTTTTCTAGAAACGGCTGTTTTGCAGATAATTGCCAGATAAGCTGAACGATGATTAAGACATTCAATCAATTTAATTAACATCCATTCTGAAATATCAAAGTTACTTTTTCCTGTGATAGCATCTAAACCCTGATAACCTTGAAAGTTACTTTTTTGCGGTAAATTGCTACCATTAATCAATCCCTGTTTTGAGTTTGTTATCCAAGGTAGATTCCCCAAGAATAAAATATTCTCTTTCCATGCTTGAGTTAGAGCATTCCAATCACAGTCAAAAAAATTATTTTGATGAACTTGTATTCTTGTATCTTGGCATAATTGCTCATCTTGGGCTATCTGTGCAACATAATTAGGATTAATTTCAAAGCCAAGAATTTTTTCAGTTTGTTTGAAGGTAGCTGCTGCCGATTTTAAAAAGTTTCCTGTACCACAAGTTGGCTCAATAATTACCTTGGGATTAACATTTATTTGTGATAACTTTTGGCAAATCTTTTCGGCTAACTCTAAAGGAGTTTGAAAGTCGCCGTATTCAACTTTAACTGGAGAAACTGACATGACTAATTCTCTCTATAAATAGCTATTAATCCTTCTTCTTGACCAGCAAGATCAATTACTCTAGTATATTGTAGTCTCCACTGTAAGGCGTTGGAAATGGTTAAAAATCCTTGTACTGGAGGATTAGCAAGAATTTCATCGGCTATATTGGCTGCTTCCATTTCATCAACGGGTAAGTTTTTATCTAACATAAAGGCAATTAAATCATCTTTGTTACCCTGATTGTTTAAGATGTTGCGAATACCACGAGTCATCTGGAAATCAGCTGTTCTTTCAGCCGATACAAAAATTGTCGTGATCATTCTTAAATTGGCAGTGCGATTGAGACTATTATCTAACTTTTCATAAACAAAAATAATTAAGGAATATCCTAAGCCAAAAATCTTTTGTCTTGCGGATTTAAAAGGACAAGATGATTGTGGTTGTTTAGTACTGGTTACTTTTATATCAACCAGCAACTCAGGAAAATCGATACCACTGGCTGCATTACCCTCAACAAAATCATATTTTTCTTTTAGATATAGTTTAAACTTTTGTTCTAAGTAGGTTCCGATCGCTTTACCATCTGTAACACCGTAGAGCGAAGCTTCTTGATGTTGAGACTCTAAAGCTGAAAATATAGCCGCCTCATTACCTAAAGATTCTTGGGTTAATCTTGACATATATAGCTAAATTAATTAATCTCCTCGTTTTTTCTATCTGACAAAATTAGCAAGCTTTCTTAATTATAAGTCAACTGCCATCTATGTAATACATCGCTGTGAAGCTTGAGACAAAATATTATCGCTCATAGTTTTTTCTTAATATGAGATACAGAAAAGTAGTCCTGTGACTTGGGATTAGCTTTGCTCAAGACTTTTAAATTAACTAAAATTATCGCGCACAACCCTTGTCTAAAACCTATCCCTTATAGAGATATTTCTTAACAATTTGGTCAGTAAGGACTCTAACCCTTATCCTGACTTGATTTCAGTTTTTTCTTTGTCATTAAGGGTGTCAACAAGGAATATTACAGATTGTTAACCGAGTCTTGAAAGCCCTGTGCTAAAAAGGTTTGAAATGTTAAGAAAGATGTGACTAATGGACAGGTCTAAAACCTCGCTCCTGGTTGGCGAAAAGTTTTTGGAGCGGAGTATAAATCCCCGTTACAAAAACGGACTCCTGCCCTCCGCTTGCTGCCTTCGTTAATTATTAACATAGACTGGGCGATGGTGGGGGAAAGAGGGTGAGCACCCATGGCCAAACTCGAAACCTAGCTGCTAACAAGCGAAAAAGTTGGGTTAGTATGAGGGGAGATTACCCTCTGAGGAGTTGCACTAATTATATGGACATCAAATTAATCCTGTTGGCACTAACGGCTGTATTCACCGTCTCTTGTCTCTTTTTCGGCACCCGCAACGGTTTTTATGATAGCGATAACTACGATGGCAATGGTTCCGCTCACTAACCAGTTATCATGATCAGGGTTGCCATGGTTCAACGCTCTACTGCTGTCTGGGGGTCAAAATCCCTTTTATCCTGTTTACCTTTTGGTGTCGGTCACGCATCGGAAGGGGTTTGTCTCCTACTGAAAATCGGTCCCTATCGCATACTTTTAGATTGCGGTTTGGCCGATATGCAACCCCTCACCCAAAATAAAAAACCCCCCGTGGATCTGGTGTTCTGTAGTCATGCCCACAGCGATCACATCCGTGGGTTAATGGCTCTCCATCAGACCTATCCCCAATTGCCAGTTTATGCCAGTGAGGTGACAGTACAACTGCTGCCCCTACAATGGCCCGATTCTGCTGAGGAAATCGGCAGTTTTTGTCAGGGTTGGCCATGGCGATCGCCGTTCGCTCTCTTTGATGATCTCACCGTCGAGATTTTTCCGGCCGGCCACCTACCCGGGGCTGCCGCGGTCCTATTCACCTACAAAACCCCCAAACGCACCTATAAAGTCCTCTATACCGGCGATTTTTCCCTATCTAATTTTCAACTGGTGGAAGGATTATCGATCGATCTGCTGCGGGGAGTATCCCCCGATGTGCTGATTATTGAAGGCAGTTACGGCACAGAGCGCCATCCCCACCGACGACAGCAGGAAAAACAGTTGATGAATCGCATCTATCATGCGATCGCTGAGGGACAAAATGTCCTACTACCCGTCCCCGCTTTGGGATTGGGTCAAGAAATTTTAAAATTACTGCGATCGCACCACCAATTCACAGGTCGCGACATTGATATCTGGGTTGGGGGCAAGATCGCTAAAGCCTGCGATGCCTACCTAGAAATTTTACCGCAATTTCCCGCATCTGTCCAGAATTTTGCCAAACATCAGCCCTTATTTTGGGATGAGCGCATCTGTCCCCGGTTGCGAAAGTTGCCAGAAAAACCGACACCTCTAGGGGGAACCACTCCGATAATTTTACTAATCGATCGCCTAGAGGAGGTGAGTAAATATCTGCAAGGGGATAAACCTTGGTTAATCTTAGTTCCCCAACACCTGCACGATATCAACCTGGAGAATCCCCGATTAAAAGCGGCACAGCGTTCGCGATTAATTAGCCAAGAAACCTATCTACTCGCGGAACATAGCGATAGTCGCAACACCACCCAACTAATCCATAACCTGCGACCGCAGCATATCATGTTCGTCCATGGCTCGCCCCTATATCTAGCGGATTTGACCAGTTTAGAAGAATTACAAAGCCGTTATCAACTCCATTCCCCGGCCGTGGGAACTCTGGTGGAATTGCCTATTGGCGATCGCTTTATGCAACCGACACCCCCGGCCCCCAGCCACTATGAGGGAGAATTAAATGAATCGGATTCGACCATCACTATCACCTTACCAGAGCCGATCACCCGGGATCCCCGGTGGAGTAATTTCGCCGATACGGGACTGGTGGAAGCGCGCTGGCAAGGGGAAGAATTATTATTGCGGGGAGTCTCCCAACGGGAATTATTAAGCGAGAGTCCCAATCGCATCACCAAAGCTTTAGAGGAGATGGATTGCTGTCGTGTCTGTGTCCACTACAAAAGTCAGCGCTGTTGGAATCCCGCTTCTCCCCTCTACGGTTTTAAAGTGGTTCCCGAAGGCTATTGTCCCGTTTTTGAGGCCAATATATAATAATTAGGGAGGCACAATTATTTGTAGGATGGGTTAGCGGTAGCGTAACATAATCGGGCGTTGGGTTTCATGCTTCAACCCAACCTACGTTTATCTTATATTTAAGTAGGGAGGCACAATTATTTGTAGGATGGGTTAGCGGTAGCGTAACATAATCGGGCGTTGGGTTTCATGCTACGTTCATCTTATATTTAATTCCACCCACCTACTTAATTCCACCCACCTACTTAATTAGGGCTGGCTGAAAAAGTTTCAGGGTTAGGAGTCAGTATTCCTGGATTTGCTCCATACAGAAATACTAAAAAATTAACAAAACCCTTATGAAGATTTTAACTCAGGCTCTGTAAGACTTTCCATAGCTAGTATAATACTGGGGGGGAGGTTCAGAAATAAAAGCATGAAAACTGACACGATTTTTTATCAACTCTTTCAATCATTCCCCTCTATCTTCTTTGAATTAATTCAACTCCCTATCAACGAAGCCAATAACTACCGCTTTGACTCAGTGGAAGTCAAACAACTTTCCTTTCGTCTTGATGGAGTCTTTCTGCCGCAAAATAATCACCCCCAGACTCCTATCTACTTCTGTGAGGTACAATTTCAAGAAGATGAGGCTTTTTATCAGCGCTTTTTCACTGAAATCTTCTTATATCTCAGTAAAACTAACTTAACCAATGATTGGCGGGGTGTGATTGTCTATCCTAACCCTCAAGTAGAAACCGATAAAGTTCAACGCTATCGGGAACTCCTCAACTGCGAGCGAGTGAGACGGATTTATCTGAATGAATTAGAAAACACTCCTCAAACTTCGATTGGTTTAGCCACAGTGCAATTAATCACCCTATCTAAAGCAAAAGCGCTTGATAGCACCCGAAAATTAATCCAAAGAGTGCGGGAAGAATTAACCCCCGACCAAAAACCGCAAGAACTCTTACAATTAATAGAGACGATTCTCGTTTATAAGTTACCGCTTCTCAATCGTCGGGAGATAGAAACTATGTTTAGTTTAGATGAATTAAAACAAACTCAGTATTTTCAAGATGTGCGCGAGGAAGCGCGTCAGGAAGGTCGTCAGGAAGGTCGCGAGGAAGGTCGTCAGGAAGGCATTGAGCAAGGCATTGAGCAAGGCATTGAGCAAGGCATTGAGCAAGGCATTGAGCAAGGCAGACTAAACAAAGCACTAGAGGCGGTCCCTCGTTTGTTAGCCTTAGGGTTAAGCGTTGAGCAAGTCGCATCCGCCTTAGAGTTAGAGGTTAAACAGGTTAGAGCTATGCAAAAAGGGACATAAGACTATATCGCCCCCTAACCAAAAAGGAAGGCGTTTAAACCTTCCTTACCATAGAATTGGTCATTTATTGACGTTTGCGAGCCAATAAACCCAGAGAACCCACCGCTAATAAGCCTAAAACGGTACCTGGTTCCGGGGTTGTCTGTGTCTGGGTGCCTTGAATGGTCCAGTTAGCAGCAACTATATTACCTGATACATTGGTCAAATCGACAGAGTAGTTCAAATCATTAGTAAAGTAAATGCCATTGTCTCCATTCACGAACCATGCGTTAGGTGTTTGTGTAGAATTGGTTGAGACGACATTGACATTAGAGTAATCAATCCAATCAGAAGGAACAGAGGTTAATTGTCCTAAGGCATTGGTGACAAAGCTTCCTACACTAAAATCCAACCCATCACCCCCATTAGGATTAAAGGTGGTAAGTAGTCATGCAAAATTAATTACCTGCCCGATCGAGCTAAAACCCTTACGGGGCAATGATCGTCATGTGTAAATAATTTTGCCTAGGTACTTAACGTGGGTCCCATTACCAAAATTGAAGGTGACACTCACAATGTTGCTGGCGGTCCATGTGCTTGGGGGGAAAATTCCGGCACTTTTTCCCTGAAAATGGGTAAAACCCCACACCCCACACCCTGCCACCAGGAAAAACTTTTTGCCGCAAACCCTAATTAGGGTCTATAGAAAAAGTTCCTAAGCGTAATTCCCCGGCTGCTGTCCTTCGACCTGATTCTTACCGAGAAGGAAATCAAGTCAAAAAAAGAACCCTTGCCAACATCTGAAACTGGCTCTCAAAGGGGAAGTCCAGTCATAACTTCTACTGTTTCTCCCGCTTGTATAGTAGTTTTACCCTGGGGAATTATGGCTAAAGCATTAGTACCCGCTAAATTAATTAAATTAGCCGAATTGTGTTGTCCAGAAGCAAGTTGAAATTGATAAACTCCCTCGATAATTTCTATTTTTCCCCAGAGATAAACTTCTCTTTGTCCCTTAGATTTGAGAGTATCGCGGGTGATAACTCGCAGAAATTTGTTCTGATAATCTGTCAATCCCGATAATTTTTTAATGGCCATTTGCACGAAGCGCCAACAGGAAACTAAAGCAGAGACGGGATTACCAGGGATACCAAAGTAAATACAACCGTTAGGAAAAGTAGCGAAGGTTAAGGGTTTACCCGGTTGAATAGCAACGCTGCGAATTAGAATTTCTGCTCCTAATTCCCCTAAAATTCCCTCGATATAATCGTAATCTCCCACGGAAACACCGCCGGTGGAAAGGACGATAGCACTAGAATTAACGGCTTTTCTGATAGTTTCTCTGAGAAGTTCGGGACTATCTTTGATTATACCTAAAGGTCTAGGAATTGCCCCTAAACTGGCGACAAATGCCGTTAAAGCGTAGCGATTTGAGTCAATAATTTGACCTTTTTGGAGGGTTTCATCGGGATTAATTAATTCATCTCCCGTGGAGAAAATTGCCACTTTGGGACGGGAAAAAACTGTTAATTCGGTAGCTTGTGCCGTGGCTAAAACCGCTATTTCTGGGGAATTAATGGCAATACCAGCTTTTAATAAAGTATTTCCCGCTTGATAGAATGTGCCGCGTTGACGCACGAAAAGACCTATTTTTTCGGGAGGGATAAGAATCGCCACCCGCTCCCCTTTTTGTTGAGTATTTTCCTGCATAATAATCGTATCACTGCCGGCGGGTAACATCGCTCCCGTAAATATTCGCGCTGTTTCTCCGGGTTGAATAATTTTTTCGGGGACTTTGCCGGCGGGAATTTCGGCGATAATCTTTAAAGTAACGGGATTTTCTGGATTAGTGTCTTTGACATCTTCGTAGCGGACAGCATAGCCATCCATTGCGGAATTATCCCAGTAGGGAAAGTCTAAATCACTGCTGATATCTTCGGCTAAAATGCGCCCAAAAGCTGCCTCTAGAGAAACTTTTTCTGTTTCCTGTTGGGGTTGAATTTGAGTTAAAATTATAGATTCTGCTTCTTTGACTGAGTACATGGATTAAACAAACAAATGAACCGATTAGCTAGATTAAGGGTGGAAGATATACAAGCTTGGGTCGGGGAAGTGCATTTATCGGATAGGAAGGGTCAGACTCCCTATTATATACCGGTTTTGAACCAAGTTAATCCCGAGATTTTCGCTCTCCAGATTCACTGTCTTGAGGGGGAGATTTTGTCTTGGGGAGATGAAACTTTAACTTTTCCTTTGATGAGTGTGATTAAACCTTTTTTGTTATTATATCTTTTAACCCATTTAGGGGAAGATGCTGTTTTTCGTCGCGTGGGAAAACAAGCTTCTAGTTATCCTTTTAATTCTTTAACTCAACTGCAAGAGGATCGCGGTTTTCCCCGTAATCCTCTGATTAACAGTGGTGCGATCGCTTTGGCGGATTTATTAGCAGGAGAAACGCCGGAATCTCGCTGTGAAAATTTGCTTTTATGGTTAAATGAAATGGGTAATTGTCAATTATTTTTAGATCGATCTGTGCTTGAGTCTGTTCACTCTTCTCCTAATGTTCACAATCAATCTTTAAGCTTAGAATTAGAAAAAAATGGTTATATCAGTCATCGTTATTTAGCTCTAGAAACCTACAATCGAATCTGTTGTTTATCTGGAAAAATTGCCGATCTTGCTAATTTAGGTAAGTTAATTTTAGCTTCTTCTTTTGCCGATATAGTTCTGGAAATTATGACTAATTGTGGACTCTATGAAGCTTCCGAAAAATTTGCTATTGAGGTGGGGTTTCCCACTAAATCGGGAGTTAGTGGGGCCTTATTATCAATTGTACCGCAACAGGGAGCGATCGCTTGTTATAGTCCTCTGTTAAATGAGCAAGGTAATTCAATTTTAGGACTTAATTTACTAACATATATCAGTCATTTTGTCAAGTAAATTTAATCTATGAAAATAAGCTTTAATTCCTCAAAAAAATGCCGATACTTTTTCTGATTTTTCTGGCCAAGTACCGTGAAAACTGGGAGGGATAAAGTTGATTTTGTCAAGGATTGTTAAGATGCGCTTACCCTGATAATTCCAGTGATCAATTGGCTATCCTGATCATCTCCGGTGATTTTCCCGCAGCATAAACATCCCACATTGTCCGATAAGCTTTTTCTAAATTGCGGGTAAAACGAAGCGTATCAAATAACGGATAAGTAAGACGATTTTGTGCTAGTTTCTGTTTAATTTCGTGCAATTTATCAGGAGATTTTGCTAAATTAATCGCTAAATTTTTATACTCCTCTAAATTCTTAGTAATTAATTCAGGTAGGCCAATAGCTGTCAGTAAACTAGCACCAACACGGGAAGGAAAAGTCTCCCCCAAACAAGTTATAATCGGTAAACCTGCCCATAAAGCATCACTCCCAGTAGTATGAGCATTATAGTATAAAGTATCAAGAAATAAATCAGCTAGTTGATGTCGCGCCAAATGTTCCGACTTAGGTTGGAGATGGGCAAAAATTAAGCGATCGCCATCAATTCCTCGCGCTTTTGCTTCCCGACGTAGATTTGCTTCCGCTTCAGCTACTCTCGAAAATAACCATAACACACTACCTGGAACATTAGCCAAAATTTGCATCCATACAGTGAATATTTGCGGCTCAATTTTATAGGTATGGTTGAAACAACAAAAGACAAAACCCGATTCAGGAAGACCATAATGGGAACGAGTAACAGGTTTAGATGATATAATTTGTTGATAATCATTAGCCTGATAACTATCCGGTAAAATTACCAATTTTTCAGTAAAATCATCAGCAGACTCTGGTGGTGTAACTATGGCATCACCAATAATATAGTCGATAAAATCTGCTCCCATTGTCCCCGGATAAACCAAATAATTAACTTGAATCGGTGCCGGTTTTAAAGCCAATATTTGTGTCCGCGCCTTATCAATATATCCCATCAAATCAACTAAAATATGCACCCCATCATGAAAAATCCGTTGTGCAGATTCCGTAATTGATAAAGTAGCAATATCATAAAAGCGATCGCAATCATTAGCAATGCGACGACGATATTCACTACCATCATCAGGACCATAGGAATAGGCAATTATTTCAAAGTTATTGCGATCATGTAAACCAAAGACACTTTGCATCAAAT
Source organism: Microcystis sp. M31BS1 (assembly GCF_020245285.1). Taxonomy (NCBI): domain Bacteria; kingdom Bacillati; phylum Cyanobacteriota; class Cyanophyceae; order Chroococcales; family Microcystaceae; genus Microcystis; species Microcystis sp. M31BS1. The sequence continues at coordinate 2,620 of NZ_JADBVE010000054.1, read as the reverse complement.
GACTGGTGGGATGATTACGAAAATCATGGCATAAATAACCTATTTTTAATCGTCCAGATCGGGTGCGTGAATGGTTAAAGTTGAGGGGTTTAGTAACTAAGGCTAATTGTCTTTTAACCTCTTGAGCATAGTTAGAAGCTACTTGCAATTGTTGACTAGCAGACCAAGGTTTATATAAGGTATCAAAGGGAGTTACTGCGGTAGATTTTCCCTCTTGTAACTGGTTTTCGGTTAATTGCCAAAGTTGAATTAAATCAGCTTCTCTTGTCTCCCAATTACAAGTCATTTCCTTCATAGAAAATAAGCAAGCAAAAGCCTCTGGGGAATTAGGTTGAATAGCTAAAGCTTGCTTAAATACGCTCATAGCTGCTTCTACTTTGTCCTGTCTTCCTAACGCTAAAGCCAAACTATTATAAGCTTTAATGTATTTAGGATTAAGCTTAATTGCTGTTTGAAAATAAGCGATCGCTTCTTCAATTTTTCCCTGTAGTTGTAACACATTGCCTAAATTAAAGTGTGCTTCTGGATAATTAGGGTTTTTCCTGATTGCTTCTTGAAAATTGACCACAGCATCCCCTAACTTATCCTGCATTTGTAAGACTAAACCTAAATTATTATCAGCAAAAGCATAGTTTTGATTGCTACGAATAGCTTGGTTAAAGCAAATAATCGCCTCGTCTAAATCTCCCTTGCTAACTGCTATTATTCCTAAATTATTGTGGCTTTCTGCATAATTAGGATTAATCAATAAAGCTTGCTTGTAAGCCAAAATAGCTTGATCAATTTGTCCTAAACTATCCATGATTACCCCCAACTGATGCCAAGCAGCTGCATATTGGGGATATTGATTAATTAATTGTTGATAGAGAGCGATCGCATCTTCAAGCTTAAGCTGTTTTTGCAAGGTGTATGCTTGCTGATAAAGGGTATCTGCTGGGGAAGTATCAGGCTGATTATTTGCTATATTTACCCCAACTAAAGGAGAAATAGGATCGAGAGTAATAATTTTACTAATGTCATCATTTTGGAATCCTAAAGCTTGGGGACGTTTAACTCCTTCTAAGATTTGTATATCATAAAGTTCAGTCACTTCACCTTCTAAGCGTATCCAGTGAACAACTTCACCTGTTTTCAAGTCAATAATTAGCAGACCACAGCGAGGATCTGCTTCTTTAGCCATTAAATTATCATCTAAGATTAACCCCGAAAAAGTCTTATCTACCCCACGATTTTTAGATAATCCAACAATGGCATAATTTCCGACAAATGCTAAACCGCGCAGAAAACCAGGACAAAAAGTAACAGGCTCAAAAATGCCCTTATTTTGATCAATATAACCAAAGTAACCCGTACCCGCATTTAATAACCATAACTTACCCTGATAAAATCGGGGAGAATGAGGCATAGATAAACCAGTAGCAATTACTTCATTAGACTGAATATCAATGACACAACCGCCAGTTTGTCTTCTGTCTCTCCACCCATCCACCACATCTGATTGACTACAAGCGGTGACATAACGCGCCTTCCCATCTACCAAAGCTAAACCATTGAGATGACAACGATCTTCCTTGACTAAAGCGGAAATAAACGATGGTTTCCATAGGGGAATACAACTATGGCGATCGCTAACTGTCGCCAGACAATTTAACATGGTACTGATAAATACAATTCTTTCAGAGAGATTTTCTATTGCCAAATCGTGAATATCTAAATCCCCAGTAGTATAACTAATGCGGGGGATATAAAGTTTATCGTAACCATTATAAAGCTGTTCGGATGATAGCACATTATCTAGTTGCCAGATTTGATAGCGGGAACTAAGATAAATCCTTTCTGGGGTAGTATATAAACCCATGGCGCGGTCAAATATCCGCTCAAATCCCGACATCCCCCTGTGAGGGTTAACTCCTAAAAACATCAGTCGAGAACTTTGATAGGTAGTAAAAGCCAGACTAATCTGCTGAGACTCTAACCAATCAATGAAGTTACGGGAAGCAATTATCTCTACGGGGATAGATTGATTAGTATTGGGAGTTGATTGATTCATCGGTTGTCTAGTCCAAATCTAAAGCAAATTTTATTTTTACATAAGTAGGTAGGCGTTAAAAATTATCAGATGCCCCCCTTATTAAGGGGGGATTAAGGGGGGACTAAGGGGGGATCGGCACCCCCCTTATCAAGGGGGATCCCCCCGCCTTCGGCTTCCCCCCTTATCAAGGGGGGCTAGGGGGGATCGAACCTAAAATCCATTTTTAATTTAATTATAACCAGCTACTTATCGTAGGGTGTGTTAGCGATAGCGTAACGCACCAATTTAATAATAGAGGTGGTGCGTTACGGCGGCTTGTTAATTTTGGTTTTTTGACGGAATTGATAGCCGCAAATACGCACCCTACACCTAAATTAGGTGTGTCAGTCCACTACGATTTATGTTTTTGTTTGAGCGCGATCGTTTATAATCAAAATATCATTATTTTGGGTTTGCTGAATAAGTACGGGCGAAGCATTCGGATAGAAAATCTACCTTTTCACCGATAGGTTATTGTCCGAATGCTTCGCCCCTACAGGACGCGGGCCGATGAAGACGCAAGGTTTTGAACGACGATTCTCTCAAAAT
>NZ_JADBVE010000053.1:0-17511 GCF_020245285.1 Microcystis sp. M31BS1 | reverse complement strand
ACGCTCAAGGGAAATGCCGACTAAAGTATCAGCTTTTACGCCTAATTTCCGCAGATAATGGGCTAGTTGATTAGCACGACAATTTAACTCATTGTAGGTTAATTGTTGCTGGGAACAGACCACCGCTACCGCATCGGGTGTGCGTTTTACCTGTTCCTCAAATAACTGATGAATACACTTATACTCAGGATAGTCAACTTGAGTATTATTCCACTCAATTAATAACTGATTAGTCTCGCTTTCTGTCAGTAAGGGTAGTTGACTAATTGCTTGTTCTGTATTAGCAATAATCCCAGTTAATAGGTTAACAAAATGCCCTGATAGTCGCTCAATTGTGCTTTGATTAAATAGCTCTGTATTATATTCCCAAATTGCAGTTAATCCAGCTTCTTTTACCTGTATAGATAAACTTAAGTCAAACTTAGATGTCTTAAATTCTAAAGGCTGACGAGTGGCTTTTATTCCTTCTAAATTTATGCTATCTACAATTTCATTATCTAAACCAAACATCACCTGAAATAAAGGAGTATAACTCATATTTCTTTCAGGTTGTAGGGCCTCTACTAACATCTCAAAAGGTAAATCTTGATGGTCGTAAGCATCCGTTGCTGTTTCTCGTACCTGTTTTAATAACTCGCTAAAACTGGGATTTCCAGCTAAATCTGTTCTTAAGACTAAGGTATTGACAAAAAAGCCGATTAACCCAGCTAATTCACTACGAGTACGGTTAGCGATGGGAGTACCGACTAAAATGTCTGTTTGTCCCGTATAGCGATAGAGTAGGATTCCAAATGCGGTCAAGAGGGTCATAAATAAGGTGACACCTTTTTCCCGACTCAGCTTATTTAAGCCTTGACTGAGTTCTGGAGAAAGGATACATTTTATCCGATCTCCCTGAAAACTTTGTTGCAGAGGACGGGGATAATCCGTAGGTAGATGTAATAAAGCGGGTGCTGCTGCTAACTGTTTTTGCCAGTAATTTAACTGATTTTGTCGGATTTCTCCCTGTAAATACTCCCTTTGCCAAATTGCAAAATCTGCGTACTGGATTGGTAACTCTTGTAAAAGAGGTTCTAAACCTTTAGTATAGGCATTATAAAGGGTTGTCAATTCCTCAATAAATACCCCCATTGACCAACCATCAGAGACAATATGGTGCAGACAAATCAGCAAAAAATGTTCTGTGTCTGATAACTTAAGTAGGGTGGCTCTAATTAGGGAGTCATTGGCTAAATCAAAAGGTTGATGGCTGTGAATTTCTAGCCATTTTTTTATTTCCTGCTCTTCTCGATATTTTGGGCTGTCTTTACCATTGACAAGCGTTAATTGCCAATTGCTTTCTGGTTTGATTATTTGTACAGGATTTCCCTCAATGGTGGCGAAATTTGTACGGAGGGACTCATGGCGCTGAATAATTTCTTGTAGGCTTTTTTCGAGGACATCTACCTGGAGATTTCCTGCTAAATGCAAGGCCAGGGAAATATTATAAAAGGGACTGTTTGGTTCTAATTGATCTAAGAACCATAAACGCTGTTGGGCATAAGATAGGGGTAATTCTTCAAAATTCATTTTCTTTTTCTTGGTAAAATAGTTGGAACGATGGTATCGGATTTTTGCTGTTTTAACTGTTCAATCCCTTGGGCTAATTCTGCTAGTGTCGCCGAGTTGAATAACTGACGTAAGGGAAGTTCAACTTTCAAGCGATCGCGTATCTGTGCTACTAATTTAGTGGCTAGGAGGGAATGGCCTCCCAGTTCAAAGAAGTTATCATTTATACCCACTTTCTCGACTTTTAGCACTTCTGACCAAACAGTTACTAATATATCCTCAATTGGGTTACGCGGCGCAACATATTTGTCTGATGTTTCACTACTAGATTCTGGTGGCGGTAAAGCTCGACGATCTATCTTACCATTAGCAGTAAGGGGTAAGGCATCTAAAATAACGAAAGCATTAGGTATCATATAACCGGGTAATTTAGCTTTCAGAAATTGCCGTATTTCGTTAATGGTAATCGTTTTTTCCGATTGTGGCACAATGTAGGCCACAAGACGCTTATCTCCTGTTGTATCATCCCTCACTATTACTACTGTTTCCCAAATCTGGGGATGAGATGCTAATAATGCTTCGATTTCCCCCAACTCAATCCGAAAACCGCGAATCTTAACCTGATTGTCAATGCGTCCTAAATATTCTAACTCTCCCTTGGGTAAATAACGGGCTAAATCTCCTGTTTTATACAATTTTGACGGCTCATTGCCCCCCTTATTAAGGGGGGTTGGGGGGATCACTTCATCCTTCTCAAAAGGACTAGAAATAAACCTTTCTGTTGTTAATTCAGGACGATTGAGATAACCTTTTGTTACTCCTGCACCTCCCACATACATCTCCCCAGGTACACCAACCGGTACAAGTTGTAAATATTGGTCTAGTAAATAGACCTGTAAGTCAGGAATGGGACAACCAATCACACTAGCTGTACTATCCAAGTCGGTCATACTTAATGGCCGATAGGTAACATGAACGGTAGTTTCCGTAATTCCGTACATATTAACTAATTGGGGGCATTGGTCGCCATGGCGCTGAAACCAAGGTTGTAAGCTGTTAATTTCTAAAGCTTCTCCTCCAAAAATAACTAAACGTAAGCTTAAATCGTTATCTGTTGTCGATGAACGATCCCCCCTAACCCCCCTTGATAAGGGGGGAAAACTTCCTTTTAAGGATTCTTCAGCTTGAATTAACTGACGGAAAGCGGTAGGAGTTTGATTAAGAATTGTTACTTTTTCTTGACATAATAGCTGATAAAATGCTTCGGGGGAACGAGTTATTAAGTAGGGGACAACTACCAAGCGTCCACCATATAACAAAGCTCCCCACATTTCCCACACCGAAAAGTCAAAAGCGTAGGAATGAAATAGACTCCAGACATCTTGACTATTGAAATTATACCAAGCATCTGTAGCGGCAAATAATCGCACGACATTGGAGTGATTGACTAACACCCCTTTCGGTTTACCTGTGGAACCGGAAGTGTAAATAACATAAGCTAAGTTATCTGGAGTGACCGTGTTTTCTAGATTGGAATGGCTGTTTTCAGCGATTTTTTCCCAGTCGGTATCTAAGCAAATAATCGAAGCTTGATGTTGAGGGAGAGTTTCTCCTAACTTTTGTTGCGTTAACAGCACTGATAATTGAGCATCTTCTAACATGAAGCTTAACCTTTCACTGGGATACTCAGGGTCAAGAGGAACATAAGCACCACCCGCTTTTAATATCCCCAATAACCCCACAATCATCTCTAAAGAACGCTCAAGACAAATCCCGACTAAACTATCAGGTTTTACTCCCAAAGATTGCAAATAATGTGCCAACTGATTAGCTCGACAATTTAACTCATTATAGGTTAATTGTTGACCTGAATATACAACTGCTACCGCATCGGGTGTGCGTTTTACTTGTTCTTCAAATAACTGATGAATACACTGAGTATAACTGTATGGTGTATCAGTATTATTCCATTCTACTAACAGTTGATGACGCTCTTTTTCTGTTAGTAATGGTAAGGTTCCTACCGACTCTTGCGGATTAGTAACAATTGTCTCTAATAATGTCTGAAAATGACCAGTCATGCGAGCAATTGTATTTTGATCAAATAAGTCTGTATTATACTGCCAAAATCCTTGGAGAGAGTTGCCTTCTTCTGTATTTGTTTCCCACATTTGTAAAGTGAGATCAAACTTGGCGTTAACATTATCTAGAGGTAGATGCGCTATCTTTAACTCAGGAGTTTCTAATTCCTCCATGGCCACATTTTGTAAGACAAACATCACCTGAAACAAAGGACTGTGACTAAGACTGCGCTCTATTTGCAAAGTTTCGATAATCTGCTCAAAAGGAACGTCTTGGTTAGCATAAGCATTCGTACAAACAGAACGCACTTGTCTTAATAATTCTTCAAAACTGGGATTACCTTCTAAGCGAGTTCGCATCACTAGGGTATTGACAAAAAAGCCAATTAGTCCTTCTAATTCTTGGTAGTTGCGATTAGCAATTGGTGTTCCTACCAGAATATCATCCTGACCACTATAGCGGGATAATAGAGTAACATAAGCCGCCATCAACGTCATAAATAGAGTAGTTGCTGATTTGTGGCTGAGTTCTTTTAGGGATGCTGTCAGTTTTGCCTCTAACTGAAAGGAAAAACATCCACCTCGGAAAGTTTGCACAGAGGTACGGGGTCTGTCCGTAGGTAATTCTAGCAAAGGAGGAGCTGCGGCTAACTGTTGTTTCCAGTAATTAATTTGGTTTTGGATGGTGATAAAACCTTGAGTTTCTCCTTGTAACCATTGCCGTTGCCAAATTGTAAAATCGGCATATTGAATCGGCAATTCTGGGAGAACAGAACCATCACCAAGCAAAAATACTTGATATAAACTTGACAATTCTTTGAGCAATACTCCCATTGACCAACCATCACTAATAATGTGGTGCATGGTCAATAACAAAGCTGATGATTCTGATTTAAGTTGCACTAAGGTGGCTCTTAGCAATATTCCCGTAGTCAGGTCAAAAGGTTGTAATTGATCCTCAGTTGCTAAAAGTTGTAATTGTTCTGACTGTTCTTGTCCTGATAATCCTTGTAAGTCCACAACCGAAATTTTCAGAGTTGCGTGGGGAGCAATTACCTGTACTGGAGTTTCTGCTACTTCCTTAAAATTAGTGCGTAGAATTTCGTGACGATGGACAATTTCGTTGAGACTGCGTTCTAAAATTTCTATATTTATACGTCCCTGAAGATGAACCGCTTTAAACATATTGTAAAAAGGGCTGTCCGGTTCTAATTGCGCTAAAATCCATAGTCGCTGTTGAGCAAAAGAAACCGGGAAAGTCTGAGGTTCGGCGGGATTTTTTCGACTAATTTTGGGGATATTATTGTTATTTTTTGGATAGCCAAAAGATTCTGCTAGTTGCCAAGTTACATTACCTAAAAAGTCAATGTTGTAGTAATCTTTCCATTGCTCAATGGTGTTAGGATTAATGCTTTGATGTTGATGAAATTTTACATCTCCTAGCATTCTAGATTCGGCATAAATACCGTCAGTCATGCGCTGCTTTTTCTCTTGGTAGGGTTGCAGCATATCAGGATTAAATTCTACTCCTAAAAACTGACATAAACTCTCTAGGGTTTTCTGTGGCTGCTTAACGATGTCTTCAAATTTAACTTGATACTGACGTTGGGGAGAAACTTGTTGTAAAAATTCGCAGATATTTTGATGGCTAATTAGCCAAACGATTTCCGCAAGTTCTCGATTATTGAAAGGATTTTGATAGGGAAATATTTGCTCAATTTTAGCTTCTTCATAGGAGTGAATCATTCCTAAAGGATGACGCACCAGATGAATATAGAGAGGGTTATCAAAATTTATTTCTGCTCGTTTTAGAGTTTCTAAATCTAGAGAATAGGATGGAGTTTTATCCACTAATATTTTATCTCCCAACCACCCCTGTAGAAGACGGTAAAACTGTTTGCTAGTCAGATTTTTCTCTTCTAATTCTTCCATAATTGCGATCGCTTTTTCAGGATTACACCCCTTAATTTCCATGATGGTGCGAATTGTTCCTTCCATCCAGAAGTTGTAACGGCCAGAAAATTTTGCTTTTCTTTCCCCAAGAGTATTAAACCCTAGTAGTTCCAATTCTGGAGGTGCAAAAAGCTGTGGATTTCCTCCTAAGATAACGCGGAGTAGGGTGGAACCGCTACGATAAGGAGAAAGAATAAAGATAGCTGGTGGATTTTTGCTATTGTCATCATCTATTGGGCTGCTAAGATCAGGAATTAAGGAGCGCATTTGTAACACTTTAGCTTCATCAATGCGCTCTTGTGGTAGGTTGTTAATTTCGGTTCTTTCTTTACCTATTATTTTGGTAACTGCTTTTGGATAATGTTCCTCTATATATGCAGCTAATTCCTTAACAGTCTTCCTGTCAAATAAAACAATAAAGTGAATAATTTCGTTTATTTGTGCTTGCAGTTTATTAATTAGAATTGCTCCCCGAATTGAATCACCTCCAAGCTCAAAGAAGTCGTCATCTCTCCCCACTCTGTCAAGTTTAAGGACTTCTGCGAATAGAGAAGCAATCACTTTTTCTAGAGGAGTACAAGGAGCAGTAAATTCTGTCTCTAACTGAGTCCGTTGACGCTGGTTTTGAGAATTAATTTTTCGCAGAATTAGTTGAGCATCATATAAGTTATTTCCAATCTCTTCAAAAAACTCTGATCGGATAATTCTCTTAACTGTTTTAGATGAACTTTTAGTAGCTATTTTCTGTTCATCACCGAGAGGAATGAAATTAACTTTAGACGCAATATAACTAGGAAAATTAAATAAATATCTCTCCTCTTTTTCCTGCTGAAATTCTTGACCAACAGTCCTTAAAAAATCCCAAATTGGTTGATTTTTGGGGGTAGGTTTATAAATAAGTTTGAGTTGTTCTAACCCTTTTTGTTGAGCAATTGTACCCAAATAAGCTAACATTTTATGTTCTACACCGCGACCCAATACTCGACAACTGAGCAAAAATGTATCGACAATCAGGGATTTTTCTTGAGCAGTAAATAATAGCAAACCAACTAAACCATAATCCCCAAAACGATCTTTTACTTTAACTACTCGACAGTCTAATTCCCCTAGACCACAAAGTTTTTGAATTTGGGATTCTGAGCGTCGGATAGTTGTTAAGTTAAATTGGTTAGTACGTTGAGTAAGTTGGGCAACTCGCGTCAATTCCTCCGTTTGCATCGGGGAAATCTCTATTTCTAAGTTGAGTTGGCCGAGAAAATTCTCAAAAGAAAGGGAATATTTTTGTAAATTCTGACGCTGAATATTCTGTTGATAAAGATTAGTTCTTTGTCGGTCTTCTTGAGTGGTTTTGAGTTGATCAAAAGCCCAAATATGTTCTAAGAATCTAGGAATATGATTGTAATCTTCCGGAAGTTGTAATGTCAAAACTTCTGGACAGTTTGCTCTAACTTCGGCACACTCAACTGGATTATCATCAATAAAAATAAAGCTATCTAATCCTAGTTGTAATTCCTCCGCTAAGGACTGCAAATTCTGAGATTTTTCTTGCCAGTTAATACGCCAATTTACTAAATGATTTTCCTTAAGCAACATATCGGGATGTCCTTCAAAAACGGCAAAGACATCCTCTGGTTGATTCTTGCTACATAAACAGATTAACTTTCCTGCTGCTTGCTCTGCGATGATAAATTCTTGTAAAGCTCGAAATGGAGCATCAATTTTCACTCCCTTAACTCCATCTTCTCCACAAACCCCATGCCATAATGTATTGTCGCAGTCAAGGACAATCACTTTGTAAGGAGAGTTTATCAAGGCTAAGATTTTTCGCGCTAATATTGTCCCCAAAGCCGCAAAAAAAGCCAAGGTATAGGGAATATTTCCTAGTTCTTCTCCATAAGGATCATAATACTCTTGTACAGGATAAGTCTTGAGTAATGCTTGACTTTTAATTAGATATATGCTAGGGATATTCTGGAGATCACGGTCTAATTGTTCTTGTAATTTCTCATGTAAACTATTGAACGTTGTATCATGGGTTGGAGAGGGGGGACAGACACAGACTAGATAGGGAATTGACGAGCGCATTGTTGCCGTTTTCAAGGCATTACCAAAGTCTCTAAGGGTTTGCTCTAAGGTCAACTCGGTCTTGTTTTTACTTCCTTCCCAGTCTTCAAATCTAACCAGAACCACATTAACCCCATTTTGATTAGTCGCTAAAAGACTAGCAGGATTAAGTAATTCTTGAAAGACTTGATTGTACTGAGCAAATTCTATTGAATAAGGAACTCCTATTTTTTTGAGCCAATATGACAGGGAATCCTCCACTGGTTCACTGGTAAACGTAGCTGTAATAACGATTTTCTGATTAGTAAGGGCTTTCATTATTGGCATGGGTTAGTCTGTTGGCAGCGACAATACGAAGTCTATCTGATTTTATCTTAAAACGTTTTTCCTAGTTAATCTAGTACATCAAAATTTATAGCCAAATTTCTCTATATCTCTGCTAAAGGATTTTGCGATAATCTCAATAGTATCATCATCGTAATATTCACGGTAGTTGCCATGTTTTGAGGAATTAATATGAGGTAAAGTCGCATTTTTACCAAGTTTTTCACATACGACACTGAAGTCGTTATTAAGATTTTCAAAACGGCAGATAAAATCTACTAAAATTTTCCCTTCATGATCTGTAATCCAATCCAACTGAGGCATAAACATTTTAGGGATGTCATAATAGAAAGAATCTTTATTCTCGTAGGTCAACTTAACCCACTCTTTAAATTTTATTGGTTTTGTCCTTAAATTTGTCTGATTGGTCTCAACACGATAATGAAAGTGAGAAATAACTTTGTCCCAAGGATTTCTAACACTTGTAAATTTATATACTCGCTCCCACCTTTGTTTGCCCATTTCGTCAATTTTTTCTAAAGCAGTTTTATGCTCAAAAGGTAAATTTAGAGATTTCTCAATACTTCTGCCACCTGTCTTGTGAATATGAATAAAGACAACATTGCCAAAATAGCGTTGACGCAAAATTTTAACTTGTTCACCGACATAATAGGGAATATATAGTATATCTGTAAACTCTATTTTCTGATTAGCAAAGGCTGGCATTACTGGCATGGTTTAGTCTGCTAAAGGCGACAAAAAGACAAAGTTGAGAAAAGCAAAAAAAGAAGCTAAGGGGGGCAAGTAAGACAAGCAGGTCATAGCCGTCTCTTGTGTCCTGACATCCTATCATAGGAAAGGAAATTTGTCATGGAAGAGAAAAGAAAATTTGTCATGGTCAACGAAATTCGGTAATATGTGGTAGTCTGAGCATCCCTCACTAGCTTTAGCTATCAAAACAATGGTTACTTGTAGTAAGATAACGAGGGTTAAAAAAGCAGTAGCAGGTGGGCTGAGAAAGCGATCACTCTATGCTGACAGATAAAGCGACGGTAGTATGTTAGCACAACTCAAGCAAAATAACCTTAAAATTGTCGGGGAGCGTTATATTTTCGCCAATTGCCTTCTACACAGGGGAGGGTTTCTCCTGAAACTAGCCCACACAGACAACATCAGGATCAAATCCGTCAATCCAACCAAAATCTAAAATCATTCCAGCAAAATGTCCACAACTCAAATATAAATGCTATATGTCCGCCAAAGTCCCTCAAGATCGATCGACGACTAATATTATCTCCGATGTCAGCAAATTTTGGCACAGTGTCAAGCTGATCGCTGCTCCCTATTGGTATCCTACCGAGTCGGGGGGAAGGACTTTTGCCGATGTGATTCAAGCTTGGGCAATGCTCATCCTACTAATCGGGGTAATACTAGGAGTTGTAGGCTTAAATGCCTTCAATAGCTTTGTTAGTAATTACTTAGTTGATGTCATCCTTGAAAAAAGTGATTTTGATAAATTTGTCAAAACTTTGGTAGTTTTTGCGGTTGGACTGCTCTTTGTCACCCTTTTGGTTGGCTTGCTTAAATTTCTCAGAAAAAGAATCGCCCTGGATTGGTATGCTTGGCTCAATGACTGGATTCTCAACAAATATTTGCATAATCGCGCCTATTACAGAATTAATTTTAAATCCGATATCGACAACCCAGATCAGCGTTTATCCCAGGAAATTGAGCCGATTACCAGTAAAGCTCTCTCCTTTTTTGCCGTTGCCCTAGAAAATGTCCTAGATATGATCACTTTTTTAGTGATTCTCTGGTCAATTTCTTCCTCTGTCGCCATTATTTTAGTCGTTTGGACAATTCTCGGTAACGTCATTGCTATCTATTTTAACCAAGCTTTAAATAAAATTACTCAAGAAGAATTAGAACTTAAGGCTAACTACAATTATGCTCTAACTCATATTCGTAATCATGCGGAGTCGATCGCTTTCTTTGAGGGAGAAAATCAGGAATTAAATATTATTCAGCGGAGATTTAATAAACTCTTAGACAGTGCTAAACGTAAAATTGATTGGGAGAGAGGTACAGAAATTTTTAGTCGGGGCTATCAGGCGGCAATTCAAGTATTTACTTTTGTCATTTTGGGTCCTTTGTATATCAATAGTGAGGGCATTAGTTTCGGACAGGTCGGGCAAGCCTGTTTAGCGGCTAATTTGTTTGCTACGGCGCTGGCGGAATTAATTAGTGAATTTGGCACTTCGGCACAATTTAGCAGTTATGTTGAACGTCTATCGCAATTTTCCCAAGCCTTAGAAGAAGTCATTAAACAACCGGAAAATTTAAGCACGATTAAAACCATCGAAGAAACCCAATTTTCCTTTGAAGATGTCACCTTGCAAACTCCCGATTATGAACAGGTAATTGTCGAAAACCTCTCCCTTTCTGTTCAGCCTGGACAAGGTTTATTAATTGTCGGTCCGAGTGGTCGGGGTAAAAGTTCCTTGCTACGGGCAATTGCCGGTTTATGGAATGCAGGCACCGGCCGATTAGTGCGCCCCCCCCTAGAAGAAGTATTGTTTCTGCCTCAACGTCCCTATATAATATTAGGAACCTTGCGAGAACAGTTACTTTATCCCAATCGCAATCAAGAAACCAATGAGATAAAATTGAGGGAAGTTTTGCAAGAAGTCAATCTCCAAAATTTACTAAATCGAGTCAATAGCTTTGATACAGAAGAGCCTTGGGAAAACATTTTGTCTTTGGGAGAACAACAACGTTTGGCTTTTGCCAGGGTATTGATTACCCGTCCCAGTTTTACTATCCTCGATGAAGCCACAAGTGCTTTGGACTTAAACAATGAGGAAAATTTATATCGGCAATTGCAGAAAACTCACACAACTTTTATTAGTGTCGGACATCGGGAAAGTCTCTTTAACTATCATCAATGGGTTTTAGAACTCTCTAGTAATTCCCATTGGCAACTGCTTACAGTGGAGGAATATCGCCGACAAAAAGTGAAAGAAATTATTAATATTTCTGTCGATAATTCTCAAGATAGGCTCGAAGATTTAGCGAATCAGGAAACCGAGGTCAATCCTAAAATCAATTCTGCCAAGGAACCACCCCCCGAATCGCCAACGACAACAATCTTAACAGAAGTCGAAGAAGGACTTTCCCATGCACAAATGAAGGAATTAAGCGACTATTCCCTTAGTAGCATTAGAAGCAAAGCCAGTCAGGGAAAATCAATTACGGGGAAAGATGGACTGACCTATCGCTATGACAAAGACCCTAAAATCTTAAAATGGCTAAGAGTTTAGCCGATGAGAGACGGTTCAAAAAACAACGTTAAACTATTACAGAAATTAGCTACCAAAAAAATGAATCAAACCCTGGTCAATCAACAACAGTTCTTTCAAGAAATCGTCCAAGATATCGAGCAAAATAAAATTGCAATTGCGGCGAAAAAACTGCGTCAACAGGAAGCAGATAGCTGTGAAATTCCGGCTCAGTGGCTCTGGAAAACAGCAGCAGCTTTGGAAACCAACGACTGGAGCATTTTATCAGAAGATTTCATTAATCTGAATTTTATCGGCAAAAATGGTTATTTTCTGATGATTGCTCCCTATCGCATCAATCGTCAGGGAGAAAGACAACTCACTTTGAGTGCAATTTACGGAAAAATTCACCAAAATAGTGAACCTTCTATCGAACAACTAGAAAGCTTGACTCGTGAAAAATTTGGCAGTCTAAGACAACCGATTCCCAGAAATTTGTCCTTTACTGAAATTGCTAGTTGTGGCACGGTTAAAGGTGAAAAGGGGGAGGCTTTTATCGTTCCCCATAGGTGGACTTTTCCCAATAGTGTTCAGGGACCAGCTTTAAATAATGCCAGTGAGCAAAAACGACGCTTTTCTGGTTCTAGCTACGAATGTATCCGAAAAATTTTTGAGCCAGAAACGGCCGATTTGCTATTAGGACCCCTAGAGGATCAAATTAATGGTGAACGCTATCGTCATCTCGATACCCAATTCCATGAAGCGGGTCATGCTAGTGGGTTAGGATTTGACTTAAAACTCAAAAATAAACTGTTTCAAAACTATACCTATGCCGGAGTCGAGGAGTGGCGCTCAGATAGTTTAGGGTTTGAATTTGCCGATTGTGCTTTACCTGCCGAAGAAGCGGGAAAATTAGTCGCTGTTAATTTCTGCATTCGCTTTGGTTTAGATGCTCACCGTTTAGGGGGTTTAGAAAAAGATGTGGATGTCCACGCTAGTTTGATCAGTTTGGAATATCTCTTGCAAAATGATGCTATTTATCTCACAAAAAATGGTCAATTGGCCCTGCGGAATATCAGTTATACAGGCTTACTAAAAGCGGTGGAAATGCACCGAACAAAAGCCTTATCTCTAACGCGAAGGGAGTTAAATCTAAATAGTCCAACAGGTCTTTTTGCTCTGTATAAAGTAGAGATTCATCCCGCAACCCAATTAATTTTTCAGGGACTAATTGTAGAGCGATGCCGCGGAATTTGGTCAGAGTTACAATAAGTACCTAAGGTTTGCTGATAACTGGCCTGGGGAGTGATGTCAGTCAGCCATGTGCATCCCATCAAAGCCTATTGATGGCGATAGGGATTGGGGTAAACTCCTCTGAGTTTCTCGCCACAGCAAGTGCCGGCTCTGGAATATTAGTCGTTGACTCCTAAGTAGCTGTTTGCAATTAAATAGAAGATAGGTTTTGCACTCGATCCCCCCTGCCCCCCTTAATAAGGGGGGTGCCGACAGGCGGGGGGATCTTAGAGTTTTTTACGCCCATCTACTTACACATTTATTTATATATATATCGCTAGATAACTAAAATGTGTTAAGCTAGGCGGTAGCATTCTGGGAAATCACGACAGATAGATCAGTCTCTTATTGGTCAGAATCCCTGAACCCCTGATTACCTCTTTCTCCCCCGGTCGATGACAAAACCAATGGCTGAACAACGCTCTGTACTAAAATTTAATGGCATCGATGATTACATGGAGCTATCCCACGGATTTCTTGACATCGATCAGAGTATTACCATTACATTTTGGGCAAAAGGGGAAAATAATTTAGCTACAGAAACGACTCTTTTAGAAGCTGTTAATCGGGAAAATAACCGCGTTCTACATATTACCTTGCCTTGGGGCGATCCCGTGAAACCTGCGATTTTTTGGGATGCGGGTAACGAAGAAGGTTTCGATCGAATTGAAAAAAAAGTCAAGCTTAAGGATTATAGTGATTGGACTCACTGGGCCTTTGTCAAAAATGCGACTACAGGCCGAATGTTGCTCTATCGTAATGGGATTATTTGGCATCGTGGCAACGGTCATAACCGGTCCTTAACCGGGATTGAAAAAATTATCTTAGGAGCCTCTATTAATCTCTCCCATTATTGGCAAGGTTGTCTCGCCGAATTTTCTGTTTGGAATCAAGCGCGTAGCCAGGAAGAAATCCAAAAAACGATGTATCAATCTCCCTTAGTTGATGACCTTGGCCTAGTCACTTATTTATCACTCAACGGCAGTGCCGAGGATCAAACAAGTTATAGCAATCATGGTATTCTTTATGGGACAACCTGGCAACTAGATAGTCTTCCCTCTAAACCGACCTCGATCCCTAAATCAAAAACTCAGACTAGCAGTAAAGCTAGAAGGAGTGCGAAAAGGATAACAATGGTCAACGAAATTTTTAACTCCCTTGAAGAAGAAGAAGTGATTGAACAGGATGCTCCAGCAGAAAATCAAGAACCTTCCCCGGAAGATAATTCAGAATCAATTATAATTGCCGCAGAAGCTGCTCTTGCCAGTAATGAAATTGAGGAGATTACTAAAACGGCAATTTCTCAACCGGATATACTGACTTATTCAAACCAGAAAAAACGGTTAATTATTTGTTGTGATGGTTCTTGGGAAAACTCTGGCAGTGCTTACCCCACCAACGTGGTTAAATTCGCCGAATCTATTAAGTATATTGCCGAGGATCAAACCCCTCAAATCGTCTTTTTGTCAGGTTCTGGCAGCGCCGAAGATAACGAATTTATTAAAAGTTTAGGGAATGAAACTTTTGGCTGGGGACTCGATCGGATGATTCAAGATGCCTATCGTTTTCTTGTCCTTAACTACAATCCCAAAAGCGAGGATGAAATTTATTTGTTAGGTTTTAGTCGCGGAGCATATATCGTTCGTTGTTTGGCTAGTTTTATCGATAAATGTGGAATCCTAAAACGCTCTAAGATTAAAGAAATTCCCCTAGCTTATCAACTCTATCGAGACCACAACGTTAGTTTCGATAGTGCCAAAGCTCAACAATTTCGTGCCGCTAATGCTAAAAAAATTGAGACAGAAAAGGAAGATTTTCAAGATCGTATTCCAGTTAAGATGTTAGGTTGTTGGGATACAGTTGGCAATTTTGGTATTCCTGATTTAACTCCTTGGTTTCCCTTGGCTAAGTTTTATCATAAAAAATATGAATTTAGTAATACAAAACTAAGTCCGATTATCCAGAATGCTTTTCATGCTGTGGCCATTGATGAAAAACGTAAAAACTTCCCTTATACTCCGATCAAAGCCAATCCAGACAATCCCGAACAAGTTGTCAAAGAAGTTTTATTTGTCGGTGAACATACCTGTCTAGGTGGTGGCAAAAAAGAATATCAAGGACTTTCCGACTACCCCTTACAATGGATGATTAATCAAGCCAAAAAATTGGGATTAGAGTTTGACTCAACCACCTCTGAATCTGAGGAATTCCAAATTAAACTAGACCCGACCATCAAGTTCGATAATACGGTTAAAGGATTGTCGTCCTTGGGAGGTGAGCAATCGCGATATTTCAATACAAAAGTTGTCACTGTTCATCACAGTGTGGTCAAACGATTAAAAGCTTTTTCCGATTATCGTCCCAAAAGTCTTGAACCGTTTCTTCAAGCTTTACTTGACGACGATCAACAGACAGATTAACCTTGCTTTAGAATTAAACTAATCCTTCGCTAGAAATTTGAGGTGATTTTTATGGAACTCGATAACATTATCAAAAAAGTGGCAGGTACTTATTTAGCTTCGGCTATTATTGCTGTCATCGTGCTAATTCTGACCCTCGGACAACCCTTTGTAGTTTTTCTGGGTATTGGAGCGATGGGGTTGGTTACTGTCCTAGGAGATGCGATTGCTCAGTACGGAATTGAAGCGGTTCTGAATGCTTTTTACACTGAGCGAAGTAAAAAAGAATCCCTGGAAACACTTTTGGCTGAAATTGATGCTTTACCTCTGACTGATGACCTGAAATTAAAAACCAAAAAACACTTGACTGACCATCAAGAACAGACAGTAAAGCAGCAAGAAACGGTAACTGAGCCAACTCCTGAAAGTCCTCAAACAGTTGTTATTGAAAATGAACCAGTTATTGAAAATGAACCAGTTATTGAAAATGAACCAGTTATTGAAAATGAACCGGTTGTTGTTGAAGTTGAAAATGTTTAATTAGGTATTGCTCCCTCTTGCAAGAGATGGGGGCAGCGGATGATTATTGCTAAGTATTGAGGAATTTTTTGGTCTAAGATAGCTATGCTAAATAGGAACTCTCAACATCTGATGACCTATAAAAAAATTGCCATTTATGAGCAAAGCTATCAACTTCCTGTTTTTAAAAATAGATACTTAAAAAATTTTCAGAAAATCATCAAGGAACGTCGGAAATTAATTCAAGAAGGAGTTCGCTACCATTACTATTTTGGTAAGATTATTAAACGAAAAGAAAAAATCACTCAACAAGAAATCTTGATCGAGACTCAGTTATTAATTAAAGACTATAATTTATTAATTAATGGACTAGAAATATATCAAGACGGATATTATCGTTTTTTACTCCAACTCAGTGACAATCTCAAAATTTTATTTTCCCAAAAATATCAAGAATTGAAAATCTTAGACTACGAGAGAATAAAGTTAGAAATTAAAAATAATAATAATCAAAATATTCTCAATCAACTCAAGCTGGAAAAACAGGAAAATTTTCGGGCAATTTTGCTACTGGGAAAAACATCTTTTTTGATGTTGAGAAAAACTAAATTACTAGGGGAAGGAGTTCAGAAATTAGCCGAGGATACTCAAAAGCAGAAAAAAATTGTGCAAGCAATTATTCAAGAACTCAAAATTTATGAGGAATTAAATCATTATCAACTCAAATCTCAACGAGTTCGCCAAGAAATTGCTGATCTTGCCCAAAATGCGATTAATTTTGAAAACTACTTACAGGACTATTTTGCGCCTTTTCAATTATTAATAGAAGAAGTGATTAAGGTGGATGAAGAATTTTATGCAACAGTTGGAGAAATTAAGTATTTGGTAGATAATATTTTTCCACCTCAGCCGGCTCTCTTAGAAACGTCAGATTCAGCCATAAATTCTGAGTTTTTGCTAAATTTTCTGGCGACTGGTTACGAGAAAGAAGCAAGGTTAAAAGAGGCTTTTTCCTCTGATCAATTTAATGATTACTTATTCAATGAAAGTGAATGGTCAGAACAATTTATTTCCCTAGAAAAAACCATCAATAAATTATCTCATCATTTAGCAGAACAAGAGGCTTGTCAAAAAGACACTATCCCCAAAACTCCCCTAGCAATAGTTGTCTCTCAATTCACTCAAAACAATATTCACAAATCTTCTACTTCTAAAAATCCCCAGACTTCCCCAAATATCTTAACTCAAGAATCGGCTGATATTGATTATAATCAATTACAAGATTTGCTAAGAAAGCAACAGTGGCAAGCGGCTGATCGCCAAACAACCAAGCTACTATTGAAAATCTTGCGTAAGACCTACTGGAATGAGGTTTATCCTCAAGATATTGCTCAATTACCTTGTTCGGATTTGAAAAAAATTGATCAACTTTGGCTTCATTATAGTAATGGTCATTTCGGGTTTAGTATTCAGCAAGCCATTTTCTCTAGTCTCGGTGGTTTAGTGGATTATGAAACCCAAAAGAAACTAGGCGAGCGCCTAGGTTGGCGGAAGGAAGGTCAATGGCTCAATTATGAGCAACTAAACTTTGAATTAGAGCCGAATTCTCCCCTCGGTCATTTACCCGTTCATTGGTTGATTTTTGAAGAAAATCTTTGTTACCCATCTCCGGAAGCTTCTGACAATCAAAACTCCGTGGCTTTCTGGAGAGTTGGCAATTGGTTATTGTGGCAACTTCACCTCGTTTTCAGCAAAATTCAAGCCTGTGGAATTATTCCTCTGTCTGACTTTTAAAGCGATTATCTAAGCTGTTGACTATCTAGGGTCTGCTGAACAAGTTTCTCGTGGGTGTAGGGTGTAGGGTTTTACCCATTTTCATCTGGTAAATTACCCTAATTTTCAGGGAAAAAGGGCTCTTCGGGAATTGTTATGCAAATAATTAACTTAAAATAAAATTCGATGAGAGTGCCTAGTCTCAAAAATAGCTGAAATCCATACAGGAAAGGACTTAAGGCACAAATAGGTTAATACCAAAAGATAGACAATTGAGTT
>NZ_JADBVE010000052.1:0-6327 GCF_020245285.1 Microcystis sp. M31BS1 | reverse complement strand
TTGGTATGGTTCGATAGGGGGGCATAAATCGACTAAATCCTTATCTGGCAAGAGATTTAATTGATTAGTTCGCTCTAGACAAAAAACAATTAACAAAAATCGCTAAATGCCTTTCTATATAAGGGTTCCATCCCTTATAAACCCTGTCGATTGCATAACACAAACCGAAGAGCCAAAATTAAGTGGGTGGGTGCAATTAAATATAAGATGAACGTAGGTTGGGTTGAAGCATGAAACCCAACTCCCGCATGGGTTACGCTACCGCTAACCCATCCTACAAATAATTGTGCCTCCCTACTTAAATAAATAGCTACCAAGGGTGAGAAAGGAACAACAAACTCTCAAGAATTGAAGTTTCCCTCTCCGGGGAGAGGGGTTGAGGGGGATATCTTTCAGTACCCGTGTTATTTGGGAAATTTAGGCAGCGACTAAAGATTTGCTCAAAGGTTGCCAACGGAAATATCTTTCCCCACCCAATTCGAGGACAAATTTTAACCGGGGTTCCTGTTGACTAAGATTAATTAAGTATTGTTTTTCTTGCGAGGATAAAACAAAACTTTCAATAATCCAAATCACTAAACCCTTGGATTTGGGGGGTAAATTTTCTAATTGATAGGTAGCAATGGGAGGAATAAAATAAACCGGTCCCACGGCTGCTTCCCGACCAATATTTTTTTTACCTAAATGGGGGGGACGGACTCCATGAATGCCGGTCAGATAGGCACTTAAATCCCCTAGACCTCTAGCGGTGATATGCAGGACATTGTAACCAGTGGCCCGTAAACGTCTTTGATAGCGTCCCTCGTAACCCCCTTCTAAGGGTGCGTAAACCCCTAAAGCACCGTATTGTTCCAGATCGCGAATAAATGGTTTTCCTGTGGTCAGTAGTGCCATAGTTAGTAAAAAAATCTTTTTCCCTATAATCGCACGTTTTGTTAAGTTGTGGGTCAGGTGAACAGAGAAAGACTTAAGATCAAAGGTAGAGAGGGACAATCGCTACTCTCTCCCGAGGAGGCAATATGTTTCACGATCTCCTTTATCCCAACGGACTGCTTTATATCCTGATTAAACTAACTGTTTTAGCTTTAGCAGTCTTGCTCTGGTTTATGGTCGTTTCGGCCCCAGCTGTTTGAAAAAACACTGCTCTTGTACAATTAGCGTTCTATGCAATGGCTAAATTTTGTCGATGACTCCTGTTAAATTGCCGATCGATCCTTTTCTGAAACCCAACCTAACCACTAAACTCCTAGGGGTTGGGTTGGTATTGACAATTATTTTTATCCTGATTGCCCTGTTTTCGCCCCTTCTGCAAGCGATCGGCATGATTCAGGATCCAACCGACATTTTAAGCAATTATCCCCTACAAGCCCCCAGTTCCGCCCATTGGTTCGGGACGAATGTGCGCGGTTATGATGTCTTTTCCCGCACCCTATTCGGGGCGCGAGCGGCCTTGTCCGTGGTATTTTTGGCCACAGGATTATCTTTAGTCATCGGGGTTCCTTTGGGGTTAATTAGCGGTTATTTGGGGGGTAAGATCGATCGCGTTCTCCTCTTTCTCATGGATACCCTCTACACCTTGCCGGGGTTGTTATTATCGGTGGCTCTCGCTTTCGTTTTGGGTCGTGGTATCGTCAATGTAGCGATCGCTGTTAGCATTGCCTATATTCCCCAATATTTTCGCGTGGTCAGAAATCAAACCGCCAGCGTTAAAAATGAGTTATTTATCGAAGCGGCACGAGCGATCGGTGCCAGTCCTAGCCGGATATTATCAAAATATCTTTTCTTTAATGTCGTCCAGAGTGTCCCGGTTCTTTTTACCCTCAACGCAGCAGATGCGATCCTTGTTTTAGGCGGTTTAGGCTTTTTAGGCTTAGGATTACCGGAAGAAGTGCCGGAATGGGGTCATGATCTCAAGGAAGCTTTGGCGGATTTATCTACAGGTATCTGGTGGACCACTTTATTCCCCGGATTAGCAATGACCACGATGGTGGTGGGTTTATCCCTCTTGGGGGAGGGGTTAAGTGAAATTTTCAACCCCCTGAGTCGTAAACGCTAAAAGCGCGGGCCAGAGTTCGAGAGAAATCATCTGAGGAACTTCCACACCCTCAGCCTCTCTGTCCAGTAACAATGTAGGATACCCTTTGGGCGATATTGGTGGCGTGATCGGCCATACGTTCCAGATGACGGATTAGTAAAGCCATCAGCAGGATTGGTTCCACCACACCCTTAATATCTCTTTGATGGGCGAGAGTGTGATAGAGATAATCATAGGCTCGATCGACCGTATTATCTAGTTCTTTGACCTTTGGACCGGCTTCTTGATCGAGGTCAGCCAGAGCAACAAGGCTCGTGGCTAACATATACTGAGCATGGTGGGACATGGCCTCGATCTCACTCATACAATCGTGGGGAGTGTAGGCGAATAATTTGAGAGCTATTTCCGCCAAATCCTTGGCATAATCGCCGATACGTTCCAAATCGCGCACTAATTGCATAAAAGCACTTAAAAGCCGCAAATCTTGGGCTACGGGAGCCTGTAGAGTCATGAGAGTGGCACAATCTAACTCGATTTGACGGTAGTAGCGATCGATTTCCTTGTCAAGGGGGGGGATTTTTTTCGCCATTTCCAAATCCCTAGCAAAAAGGGATTGATGGCTAAGACGAAAGGATTCTTCGACCAAGGTTCCCATTCTCAGCACATCCTGTTCCAATCGCTGGAGAGAACGAGCGAAATAGGTGCGATCGGGATGATTGGTTTCTTTGGATAGGCTCACGGTCGGATTCGCTTAACATAAAACTACTCTTTCTCTACAGTCATAACAAGAAAATTTTCGATTTTGTACAGTTGTCTAGAGAACTTGACAGATTTTTTTCTCTAGGGGGAATGGGGAAATGGGGGAATGGGGGAATGGGGAAATGGGGAAATGGGGAAATGGGGGAATGGGGGAATGGGGAAATGGGGGAATGGGGAAATGGGGAAATGGGGGAATGGGGAAATGGGGGAATGGGGAAATGGGGAAATGGGGAAATGGGGAAATGGGGAAATGGGGAAATGGGGAAATTCAACTAAAACCCTAAAACCCCAACACCCTAAAACCCCAACACCCTAAAACCCTAAAACCCTAAAACCCCAACACCCTAAAACCCTAAAACCCTAAAACCCCAACACCCCACTTCCCCAATTCATAATTCATAATTCATAATTCATAATTCCCACCTCCTTTTTTTGACGGGGGAGAGTGACTTGTAGGCGAGCGCCGCCGGTGTTAGGATCATTTTGAGCGACGATCGAACCGCCATGGGCTTGAATAATCTCTTTGGCAATCGATAAACCTAAACCGGTACTATAATCCCTTGTGCTTTGTTTTTGACGGGTGCGGGAAGGATCACCGCGAAAGAGGCGATCAAAAACGTAGGGTAGATCCGCTTCGTTAAATCCCTTCCCGTTGTCGATAACGTCAATTTTTAGCCATTTTTCCCCGATAGTATCGGATATTTCTCGAATTTCTAGGCGAATTTTCCCCTGATCGGGACTATACTTAATGGCATTATCAAAGAGATTTAGGAAAACTTGCAGCAGACGAGAACGATCAACTTCTACCGTCCAATCCACCGGAGAGGAATAATCTAAGCTAATCTGTTTTTGGGCGGCTATTGGGGTGACAGTTTGCCAAGCGGCGCGGATTAGATCCTGTAGATTGATCATCTGGTATTGTAAAGATCGCCCCGCATCCGCTTGTAATTCACTGATTTCTAGCCAATCGCACACTAATTGGCTCAAACGCTCCACTTCTTTCGCCATTTGTTCTAACCAGCGTCTTTCGGGAGCTTGGAGGCGTTTTTGTAAAGCTTCGGTAAGGAGAGAAATGGAGGTTAAGGGAGTGCGTAACTCGTGAGTTAAGTCAGAGAAAGCTCGCTCGCGATTTTGCGATAATTCCACTAAAGGCTGTCTATTTTCGATAAATACAGCGATTTCACCTTCTGGCAAGGGATAACCGTAACCCTTCAAGGCAATCGATTTAGGAGCAATCACTTGGCGATCGCTGATAGGGGTGATAGGATAATTAGTCGGGTAAAAAGTCCAAGTTTGCACCTGTGGACTCTGTTTTTGGCGAGTTTCTTGAATTAATTGATCTAATTCGTAGGAGCGCACCAATTCCAGCAGCAGACGCACCTGATCTGGCTGCCAGCGATCGAGTTTTAAGAGGGTTATTGCCTGTTGATTACACCAGAGCAGTTGATTATCGGCATCTATATGAAGATAGGCGATCGGCGCTAGTTCTAGCAAGGATTTCTGAATTTCTAAGCTCTTTTCTCGCTCTTGCAGACTTTGGGAGAGAAACTGTAATTCTCGACGTACCAGGGAGGTAACGGGAAAAGAGGCCGATAAATCCACCGAATCCGAGAGAGCGATTAGATTTCGCTTTAACTCCCCATTTAAGCGTGAGACTTGCCAATAACAAATACTCAAACCTAAAACTACTCCGAAAATAAAAGCGAAAATAGTCATTATCCCAGAAAGCGGCGATCGCTAAATTTGAAAATATAATCGCTCACCTAGCCAAAACGATAACCGAAACCGCGTACAGTAATTAGGTATTCCGGTTGACTGGGATCGATTTCCAGTTTTTCGCGTAACCAGCGAATGTGAACATCGACGGTTTTGGTGTCTCCTAAAAAATCTGGTCCCCAAATTTGTTCAATTAACTGCTCTCTTGACCAAACTCGGCGCGGATAACTCATAAATAGGTCGAGGAGACGGAATTCTTTAGGAGAAAGGTTAATTTCTTCATCTCGCACCGTCACCCGACATTCTTGGGTATAGAGAAAAACATCGCGGAATTTTCGCACGGGAGCAGCAGCAAGGGAAGTAAATCCTTGACGACGAATCAGAGCGCGACAACGAGCGACTAATTCTCGCATACTAAAGGGTTTAGTCAGATAATCATCGGCACCTACTTCTAAACCCAAAACTCGATCGGTTTCGCTGGCCTTAGCACTTAAGATTAAAATCGGGATAATATTGCCGTGATAGCGCAACAGACGACAGATATCAAGACCGTTGATTTGGGGTAGCATTAAATCCAAAACGACCAAATCAAAACGAGACTCACCGTGATTAGATTCTTGACTTTGCAGTAATTCTAGAGCAGCGCGACCATCACTAACACCGAGCGCCTCATAACCTTCTTCTTCCAAAGCCAAAATAATCATATCCCGAATCACTTCTTCGTCTTCGACGATTAAAATCCGATGATTGGGAACGAAATCCGTACTCGCCGACAAGGGGGGGGTGTCAAGGGTTAACATAAAAATACTTGATTATTCGTCCTAATTTTATCTCAATTGGTCAACCTGCACTCGGGGGGGGTAGAGCCGAATGTTATTACAGTTATCCACCTGGTTAGAGGTGGAATCCTATCTAGAACAATCTCAGGGAATTATTATTCCTATTGGTTCCACGGAACAACACGGGCCGACGGGACTTATTGGTACAGATGCTCTATGTGCTGAGGCGATCGCTAAAGGAGTGGGGAAACAGGTACGAGCAATGGTAGCACCCACCTTAAATGTCGGTATGGCCCTACATCACACGGCTTTCCCGGGTACAATTAGTCTTCGTCCTAGCACTTTGATTCAAGTCATCCTCGACTATGTGACTTGTTTAGCTAGAGCCGGTTTTCGTCAATTTTTCTTTATTAATGGTCACGGGGGCAATATTGCCACCCTAAAGGCCGCTTTTTCGGAAACCTATTATCATTTGGATTCCCTTAATTTGCCTAACACAAACGAGGTTAAATGTCAAGTGGCCAATTGGTTTATGGTGCGAGAAGTTTATCTTTTAGCCAAAGAATTATATGGAGAGCAGGAGGGTTCCCACGCTACACCGAGCGAAGTGGCATTAACTCAGTATCTTTACCCTGAAAGCCGTAAAAATGCCTTTTTATCGGAAAAAGTGGCTTCTGGTCATGGTATTTACGGTGCGGCTAATTTTCGCCAAAATTACCCCGATGGTCGTATGGGTTCCAATCCTGCTTTAGCGACTCCCGAACACGGTCAGAGATTCTATGAATTAGCGGTGAAAGAATTGAGTAATACTTATCTAGAATGGCTCTCTTGTCCTGTGTCTGAGTTGATTAGTAACTAAGCCACCGAGACCCGGAATAATTTAACTGTAACCCTAAGTAAGTAGCTGGTTATAATTAAATTAAAAATGGATTTTAGGTTCGATCCCCCCTGCCCCCCTTGATAAGGGGGGTGCCGATAGGCGGGGGGATCCCCCCTGCCCCCCTTGATAAGGGGGGTGTCTGACAACTTTTAACGCCT
>NZ_JADBVE010000051.1:0-4832 GCF_020245285.1 Microcystis sp. M31BS1 | reverse complement strand
TTGGTATCAGAGCTATCAGATTTTTAGGGCTAATTGTGCATCTGCTGGGCAAACAAATTAGCCTGTAATTCAGAGCCGGCAATCGTTTTGACGATTTAGATAAAATTTTCAATGTGACACTTTAGGGTGCGGAATGTGGGTAAAAAGATTGTATCCGTCAATAACATCTTGACAGACCACTTAGTTTGATGATCTAAAATTTGAGTGTTGTTGCATCAACTTAAGGTAGAACATTCATTCTTGTATTTTGTGATTGCGATCGCTAATTGAACGTGAAGTTTATGACTGGCTTTAAAAGCCATGTAATGAGCGGTGGGAATAGTTCCCAGTAAACTCAAATCACCAATTAAGTCCAATAATTTATGTCTTGCTGGCTCATTATCAAAGCGTAAAGGAGGATTTAACCATTGATTTTGATCGCAGACTAAAGCATTTTCTAAACTGCCTCCTTTAATTAAACCAGCCTTTTGTAAATATTCAATTTGATCGGCAAAACCGAAAGTCCGGGCTGATGCGATCGCTTGACTAAAACTTTCCCGATCAGGACTCCAACTATACCATTGATTACCGATCGGTTTATAGGTAAAATCGATGCCGTAGGTAAAACGTAATTCAGGGGAAGGAATCGCCGCCACAAAAGCATCTCCTTCGTACAACCAAATCGGTTGAGAAATAGTTAAATCTGATGGAGAAAAAGAGTTATCTAAACCAGCATTTTCGATCGCTTCTACCCAGATTTTGGCCGAACCATCAAGGAGGGGAATTTCCGCACCATCCACCTCAATGCGAGCATCCTCTACCCCCAAAGCGGTTAAGGCTGCCAATAAATGCTCAACGGTTCTAACCTTTGCTTCTCCTCGTCTCAATTCCGTTGATAAAGTTGTTTGGTAAACCGAAGAAACTAGAGCGGGAATAATCGGTTGATTGGCTAAATCTCTGCGGACAAAATAACGTCCTTCCCCCGGATTTGCCCCACAGACGCGCACCCTTGTTATCTCCCCCGAATGCAGTCCAATTCCCGATAATTCAAATTGTTTAGCGATAGTAGAAACCATAATTATTAAGTAATAAAGCTTTGATCCGTGAACAGCAAAAATAACTAAATTTATCGATAACTGATAACTGATAACTGATAACTGATTAGAATCGTTCCCCGATACCGAAATGGAGACGAGAACCACCATCGACATTAAAACCGAAGTCAACCCGAATTTGGCCGACGGGAGATTGTACCCGAACACCCAAACCGTAACCGAGACCGATACCGGGTAAATCCCGAACAATCCCGGGTTGACCGGGGACATCGCCTTGGGAACCAATAGTAGTGCCGAAATCGACAAATAACGCCCCCCCGATAATTGCGACAATGGGAAAACGATATTCGGCCGTCGCTTGGAAATAACTGCGACCGCTACCCACTTCTCCCTCGGCGTAACCCCGTACAGAGTTACTACCCCCCACAATAAAAGCATCGTAGGGGGGTAAATCGCCTAATACTGTCCCTGCTTGCACATTAAAAGCGAGGGATTGCTGACCTTTAAAAATATCGGTTTCAAAGAGATTAAAGGAATTAATAAACCGAACGGGGATAAAGTAACTATAACTACCCCGAACACGAGTGCCGAAAATACTGCCAGAACCGACCGGAATAGTTTGTTCTAAACCTAGACGCAGGAAAGAGCCACTGGTGGGCTGCAGGGGATTGTCGCGAAAATCTCGAATAGCGCCAATATTTAGGGAAAGTAGATCATCGATCCCAGAGGAACTAAAAGCCAGTTGTTGACTGCCAAAACCATTGAGAGGTGCAGACAGGGGGGAGATGTCACCATTGGCATTTTGCACCTGTACCTGTTGATAGTTAAAGCCTAGGGAAACCACCCATTTTGGTTTCGTAAACACATCGGGGGCCAAAGGACGGACAAAAGTAATACCACCACCCGTCCGGACGATACGGGGACTATCATTATCGTTAAGCGTCCGAATCGAGGAATTCTCCCCATCATAAACCAGAGAAATCGACTGTCGCCGGAAAACGTTCACCGTGTAGGAAGTGCGGAAATTATCCTTGGCAATCCAAGGATCGGAAAAACTCAGATCAAATAAAAATTCCCGTTCCCCTAACTGGACTTCTGCCCCTAAAGTTTGATTATTACCGCCAAAATTGCGCTGTTGATAGCTTACAGTGCCGAATAAGCCCGCATTCGAGCTAATACCACCCCCAGCAGCCAGGGAACCAGTATTACCTTCCACCACATCGACGTTAACAATCACCTCCCTTGGGTCGCTGCCGGGGGAAAAAGACAGACGCACATCCTCGAATAAACCGAGACCGAAAACACGCTGTAAATCCTGTTGGGCGGTATTGCGGTTGAAAATATCCCCCGCTTTTAGGCGCATTTCCCTAGTAATGATAAATTCTCTGGTTTTACCCTTGACTGGTTCCTGTTCGACGTTAAAGTAGCGTACTTGAATTTTTTCGATTAAACCTTCGGAAATGACCAAAATCACCCTACCATCGGGAGTGACTTGCGGCGCACCGATTACCTGGGCCAGATCATAGCCGTTTTTACTGTACCAGTCATTGATTTTTTTTACCCCCGCCTGTAATTCCCGTAAATTCAGGGTTTTGCCGTATTGACTAGCGAAAATTTCCTCGACCACCCCGGCAGGTAAAATCGATTTGTCCATGGTTTCCGGGGCAATTTGAATCTGTACACCCTGAAAAACGGGGTTAGGTTGCACCTCAAAGGTGACTCGCACCCCTAGGGGCGTATCTTGGGGAACTGCCCGCACATCGGCAAAAAAGCCCGTGGCAAAAACGGCGTTAATATCTTCTTGTAATTGCGATCGAGTCGTGCTTCGTCCTGGTCGGGTGCGAATGGTATTATAAACTAGATTTTCTAATTCTCGATCGGACCCCTGTACTACCACTTCGGACACCAAAACTCGCGACTCCTCCGCCGGCACCGGTGGGGCTGTTGTGGGAGTTTCTGCAGGGCTTGGGGTTTCCGTCGGGGTTTCCGTCGGTGCTGCCACGGGTGGCGTAGTTTCTCCCGTCGCAGGAGGCGACTGTACTATCTGCTCGATGCGGGGAAAAACCATTTCTTGCGGTTCTTCTTCGGCCATTACCGTCCCGTGAAATAATCCGAAAATAGCCAGCAGCAGAGCCAGCGAGGAATATCGCCCCGAAAAATTGAGATTTTTAAGCACTTCCACACACCCAGTAACACCATTATGGTTTTTTTGTTTTCTCTGCCCGAGAAATTTAACGAACGTTAAAACTCTAGCAGATTGCTTACTCTCAGTAAATCCCAGCTTGACCGGTGACTCAAGAGATACTGCATCAGGTCTGATATGGGTCAGCCGTCAGCATTAAGTTTTTATCTTGCCATATCTTAGCTTTTTCTGGTTTGGCTCTATTCCAATTCACCCTCTGGGATTATTGCCAACTCGGTTGGCGCACAATTAAATACATATCTTCCTAACTCACCAAAATTAAAAACAATTAAGTTTATTCTTGTGGGAATCCCCCAGCTTTTTACATCCGGGCAGATGTCAACGTCTCGTTTTTAATAACTGTACCAGTTGCGAGACCTGTTGGCGATTGAACATTTGCAGCAGGGTACTAGCTACTAATTCCGGTTCTAGGGTAATTAGGATTTGTGGTAATTTGGCGGCGGCTAATAATTGCAATTCCTGACTGACGGTGATTTCTTCCCCTCGACCCCATTCTAGTAAATCACCGGCTTGTTTTAATTCTTTAATAATAACCGGGGCGAGAGTGCGGTAGGAATGTTTGGGGTTAGCCAGGGCTGATTCGGCATTTTCAACTAAATATTGCCACTTTTGCTGTTCTGAAGCCAATTGAGACAGAGATAAAGTTAACTTTTGTAATTGCTGACGGGAAGCACTGGTTTCTTCCTGTTTGAACAGTTGTAACATCTGTTTGAGGATATCTCTGACGCGGATGGAGATAGAAGACGCTGTCGCAACAGCTGGGGTAAATTTTTGGGGGTCGAGAAGATAGTTAAGATGGGCCTGTAATTCGGCAAAAGTTGGTTCACCTTTTTTAAGGATAGCGTTAGCTTCCTCGGCTTGCAAACCTAATGGACCGGACAGCTTATCGATCAATATCTGAAGCAGATCATAACCCTTGAGGAACAAAGATTCTAATTTTTTATCCACTTGTATGGGATTTTCTTTCAGTATTTTAAAAGCATCCTCAAGACGGTGAGCAGTTTTTTGGATACTGCCATAACCTAACATGGCCGCTCCCCCCTTAATGGAATGGGCGGCACGAAACATCTCGTTCATCTGTTCAGTATTGTTCACGAGATTGCCTAAGTCTAAAATCCCCTGTTCCAAAGTTTCCAGGTGTTCTTTGGCTTCTTCGATGAAATAGCCGAGAATTTTCTGAGCGTTAGCGGAGTCCAAGGTCTTATCCCCCTTATCACGATGCTGTCTAGTCCTAGATTGCCCAGTTTTTCAGGAAATATATCAGTTATGGGGCAATGGCTAGGAAAACTGGCCCAGACGGACACAAGCTAAGTTCAAAAGCCTGCCCACAAGGGTTCTCAGCTTCTCTTGCTTAAAATAGATCGATACAACGGCAGGCAAAAAGCTAAGAAAAGAATCGGGGATGGGAGCAAGCTGACTAGAAATTATTCTTGATAAGAGGAAACTGAGTTGTTGACTATACTTTGCACGGCTACAACTTGCATTTTTTACTCAAGGACAATAATATAGTTTAAGAGTCATAATTAGAAGCAAAGCACTCATTAAAAACATGATTAACCTAGAATTCACGGAAGAAGAAAAGAACTCACTGTATT
>NZ_JADBVE010000050.1:0-9497 GCF_020245285.1 Microcystis sp. M31BS1 | reverse complement strand
TGATAACTGATAACTGATAACTGATAACTGATAACTGATAACTGATAACTGATAACTGATAACTGATAACTGATAACTGATAACTGATAACTGATAACTGATAACTGATAACTGATATGACCTTTACTATCACTCAAAACCAAAATCAATATCTTACCTATTGTCTCAAGGATGAAGAGGCTGACGCTTATCTGGAAGTGGTTCCCGCTAGGGGAGGAATCATCACCCGTTGGCAAATTTGCGGAGAAGATATTTTCTATCTGGACAGAGAAAGATTCAAAGATCCTAACCTCAGCGTCCGCGGAGGAGTCCCGATTTTATTCCCTATCTGTGGCAACTTACCCGATAATACCTATCAACACCAAGGCCGAAACTATACCCTGAAACAACACGGATTTGCTCGTGATTTACCCTGGCAAGTGAGCAAACAAAGCACCGAAACTGCCGCTAATTTAACCCTAGAATTAAACAGTAATGAAGCCACTCGTCAAGTCTATCCTTTTGATTTTAAATTAATCTTTACCTATCAATTGCAAGGAAACAGCCTCAAAATTCACCAAAAAGTAATTAATCTTTCCCCCGAAAAAATGCCCTTTTCTATCGGGTTTCATCCCTATTTTAAAGTGACAGATAAAACCCGATTATCCTTTGATATTCCCTCCTCCCAATACCTCGACCAAGGCACGAAGACCCTCCATTCCTACTCCGGCAACTTTGACTTTAATCTCGAAGAAATTGATGCCGCTTTTCTGCAAATTACGCGCCATCAAAGTAGTTTTAGCGATTCCTATCATCAACGTCAAATTGTTATCGGTTACGACGATCTCTATACAACTATAGTTTTTTGGACCCTGAAAGACAAAAATTATATCTGTCTCGAACCCTGGAGCGCCCCCCGCAACGCCCTTAACACAGGCGAACATTTGACCTACCTAGAACCCCATAGTAGCCGTGAGGCGATCGTGGAAATGCGAGTCAATCAAATTTAAATTACCCCTTGACTTAGCCCAGATAAGATGTTATATTGATAAATCGTGTGCAGAACACGAAACGGGTCGCTAGCTCAGCGGTAGAGCACTCGGCTTTTAACCGATTGGTCTTGGGTTCGAATCCCAGGCGACCCATAAAAACTTACTGATAAAGATTGACTTGTCTTCCCCTGTCTATGGATTAGCCTTGCATACCAGCAGTCCCCAACTAGGACTGGCCCTCTCTAATTTCAGCGATGATAGTCGTCAACAAACTTGGGACTTAGACAGGGACTTATCAAACCTATTCCACCCCTATCTAAAACAGTTCCTAGCCCCGCAAAAATGGGCTGATTTAGCCTTTCTAGCCACTGCTAAGGGGCCGGGGAGCTTTACCAGTACCCGCATCGGTATAGTCACCGCTAGAACCCTAGCACAACAATTACAGCTACCGATTTTTACCGTCTCCAGTTTAGCGGCCTTTGCTTGGTCACAACGGGATTTTTATCCCCTTGATACCCATCTAGCCCTAGAAATGCCCGCCACTAGGGGACAATTGTATGTGGGTATCTATCGGGGTAATCGGGTTTATTTAGCTGATAGCCTGATGACTTTGGAACAATGGCAGCACACTTTAGAAAACTTAACTATTTCCTATCAAAGATTAGCTACACCCAGTTATTTAGGCATAAATGCCCCCGATATCCTCGATTTAGCCCATTTGGACTGGCAAACGGGAAAACGCCCCCATTGGTCGGAGGCGCTACCATTTTACGGGATGTGATTAGCAATTCCCTCTTTTTTTCAAACTATAACCAGCTAATCCGAGGGTTAGCAATCCTAAAACTGCGCTGGGTTCTGGGACAGGTTTGACGGAATAAATCGCCAGATTACGACTAACTTCATTGGCCACAATTAACAGGGGAGTACCATTGGGACTATCGGCAGCGGGAATAAATAATAATCCTTCGGGAGAGATATCACCTAATTGCCAATCGTTGATATAATCAACAAAGAAAGGATGACTAGGGTTGGTGATATCATAAACCATGAAACCGCCAGCCCTTTCTATTCCCACAAAAGTATAGAGACGATTGCCTACAGTTCCCACGGCTAAACCTTCCGGTTCTGGGCCGCGGTTATCGCTACGACTATCGAAACTACTAGGAGTACCATCGGAATTAAAGATACTAGGAGTTAGGGGAGTTGCCGAAAAAGCCGCCAAAATTTGTTCAAAATCATCGCCGCTATCGAAGACTTGGGACAGTCCATTAGTGACATTCCAAATCGAAAAAGAACGACCACCGTAGGCAAAAAGTTGACTATATTGACCTTGGTCGTTACGTCCGTCGATGCTAGAAACATCCAAACGGCCGAGATTTTGGGCTAATTGCAATTCGGCGGCATTAGGAAAAACATTGGGGTCTAAGGTTAAACTAGAAACTCGTCTGGCCTCATCTCTAGTATCCCCTTCGTTGGCAGTAATTAAATAGGTTTGTCCGGCGATGGTAACGGTGGCGATCGTATCCGGTTGGTATAAGCCAAAAACCGGCCAATTATTAATATTTACCCCTCCATCTCGATCGCTAGGGTCCAAACCATTACCTGGTGCGTTAAAATTTTTGGCTCCTAGGGGTACAATACTGGTGACTTGAGCGTTAGCAACATCGACTACGGCAACAGCATTATTTTCCTGTAGAGACACCCATGCAGTGGTTCCATCGTCGGAAACGGTGATGTATTCTGGTTCCACATCTTGGGAAACCGTTTGACCGGGAAAAATACGGACTCCCTGATTTCTTAAAGTGTTCTCTTGACCATTAAAACGGGTAAAGGTAGCAGTGTTGACCGTGGCATTGAGAACACCAGTGCTAAGGTCAATAATACTAACGGAACCATTGGGATCGATCGCCCCTCTTGCTTCCCCTTCGTTAGCGACCAAAACCCGATTACCGTCAGGAGTAAAGGTTAACATATCTGGTAAAGCACCCACAGTAACCTGACTCTGAAAGACACCATTAGTATTGAAAAAGACCACACTGCCGTTATTGGTAATCTGACTAGCTTCCATGGCCACGGCCACGATACCATTTTTGATGGCAACGCTGTTAACCCCTGCACCGTAGGGACTAAGATCGATCGAGGGTAAGCGAATTGGACTAGCGGGATTGCTGATATCGGCAATATCTAGACGATTATTAGGACCGGTCACGAATAATTTTCGACTAGCTGGGTCATAAGCGGGGATTTCTGCCCCGAAGTTATTAGCAGCAGTTGTACTATTGCCAAGACTGCTCAATCGCGTGATATTTAAAGCTGAGGCAGATTCGGTAACAATATTGATACTGCCAGCAATTGACAGCAAGGTTAATAGAATTTTCCCATGGTGACGGTCGATAGCATGAATCATATTTTTAGCTAAAAACCTGCAAAAAAAGGCTAAACAATCGCATTTTTTCAGCCCCAAGTTAAAGGAAGATTAAACAAGAGGGAAATTAAGGATATCTTCAAAATTTGGCTAATGCAAGTACAAGAGAACTAGGAAAACAGCTTACTCGATCGCTTTTTAGTTGAACGGCTCATTTACCAGGGTGATAACATGGTTTAGTATAAGCTCGATCAATATGGAATCAAGACTCGTGTTATCCACTCTCCTAGCCGATTTCAAGATCATTTTTGAACGTGACCCCGCTGCCCGCAACTGGTTAGAGGTACTGTTTTGTTATCCTGGATTACAAGCTTTACTGTGCCATCGCTTCGCCCATTGGCTATATCAGCTCGGGATTCCCTTTATTCCCCGTTTAATTTCCCATTTTGCCCGTTTTCTGACTGGTATCGAAATTCACCCCGGTGCCCAAATTGGTCAGGGTGTTTTTATCGACCATGGCATGGGAGTTGTCATCGGAGAAACCGCCATTATCGGTGATTATGCCCTCATCTATCAAGGAGTTACTTTAGGAGGGACGGGGAAAGAAAGCGGTAAACGTCACCCGACTCTGGGGGAAAATGTGGTCGTCGGTGCCGGGGCTAAGGTTTTAGGTAATATTTATCTGGGTAATAACGTTCGCGTCGGCGCTGGTTCTGTGGTGCTGCGCGATATTCCCGCCGATTGTACCGTTGTTGGTGTACCCGGTCGTTTAATCTATCGCGCTGGGACGCGGGTGCAACCCCTCGAACACGGTGATTTACCCGACTCGGAAGCGGTGGCTATTCGCGCTTTGGTTGACCGCATTGAACAACTGGAAAAACAAGTGTACGAATTGCGGCTAGAACGGTCAAAAGAACCAGATTATCGGATTAATTGCCCAGTTTTAGCCCATTTAGAAGAAGAAGCGAGTCATAGCTGTTGTCCCGCGGCCGATCAAGATATGCGCGAGTTTCTCGAAAGAGCGGTTTAACCCCGAGAATCTTTTGATATGATAGAAGACTGGTTTTCTAGTGGCTGAAATCCATTCGTCAAAGCTATTATTGTTAAGGACTACTTGGCACCATCCGATGGCTCAAACTGACTCGATCCGTATCCGTGGCGCCCGACAACACAATCTCAAAAATGTTGATATCGAATTACCCCGCAATCAGTTGATTGTTTTTACGGGAGTTTCGGGATCGGGCAAATCTTCCCTCGCTTTCGACACTATTTTTGCCGAGGGACAGCGCCGCTATGTGGAGTCCCTCAGCGCCTACGCGCGCCAATTTTTAGGACAATTAGATAAACCCGATGTGGATGCGATCGAGGGTTTAAGTCCGGCTATTTCCATCGACCAAAAATCCACTTCCCACAATCCCCGCTCTAGTGTGGGAACTGTAACGGAAATTTACGATTACTTGCGTTTATTGTTCGGTCGTGCTGGGGAACCCCATTGTCCCCATTGCGATCGCAATATTGCCCCCCAAACCATCGATCAAATGTGCGATCGAGTGATGGAATTAGCCGATAAAACCCGATTTCAAATCTTAGCCCCAGTAATTCGCGGCAAAAAAGGCACTCATAAGCAATTAATCTCTAGTTTGGCCTCCCAAGGCTTTGCCCGGGTGCGGATTGACGGCAAGGTAGTAGAATTATCCGAGGGCATCGAGTTAGATAAAAAACATCTTCATGATCTTGAAATTGTTATCGATCGCCTGATCAAAAAAGAGGGTTTACAGGAAAGATTAGTGGATTCTTTAACCACTTGTTTAAAGCATTCCGACGGTGTAGCGATTGTGGAAATTCTCGATGAGAATAACGAAGATAATCCCGAAGTTACCAAAGAAATTGTCTTTTCCGAAAAATTTGCCTGTCCCGAACACGGGGCAGTTATGGAAGAATTATCCCCCCGTTTATTCTCTTTTAATTCTCCCTATGGTGCTTGTCCCAACTGTCACGGATTGGGCAGTTTACGGAAATTTTCGGCAGATTTAGTCATTCCAGACCCGAAACAACCGGTATATTCTGCTATTGCCCCCTGGTCAGATAAGGATAACTCCTACTATCTTTCTCTCCTCTACGGTTTAGGGCAAGCTTTAGGTTTTGAAATTCAAACTCCTTGGCAGAAACTCACAAAAACCCAGCAAGATATCATTCTCTATGGGAGTAAAGAACCGATCTATTTTGAAGATGATTACCGTTACGATACTGGCCGCGGTTACTATCGAGAATTTGCGGGAGTTATCAATATCTTAGATAGGAATTATCAAGAAACCACCTCGGAAGTTATCAAACAAAGACTAGAGAAATATATTGTTAACCAAACCTGTGAAGTTTGTCACGGAAAAAGATTAAAACCAGAAGCTTTATCGGTACGTTTAGGACAATATACGGTCACGGATTTTACCGGAGTTCCGATTCGGGATTGTTTGCAGAGAATTAATGATTGTCATTTAACCCCAAGACAAGCATTAATTGGGGAATTAGCTCTCAAAGAAATCAAAGCGAGACTACAATTTTTAATCGATGTGGGATTAGATTATCTTACCCTCGATCGACCAGCGATGACTTTATCCGGGGGGGAATCCCAACGAATTAGATTAGCTACTCAAATCGGTTCGGGATTAACGGGAGTATTATACGTTCTCGATGAACCTAGCATTGGATTACACCAAAGAGATAATAGTAAACTGTTAGAAACCCTGCAAAGATTGCGAGATTTAGGTAATACTTTAATTGTCGTCGAACACGATGAAGAAACGATTCGGGCAGCCGATTATGTGGTCGATATTGGTCCAAAAGCGGGGATTCATGGCGGAGAAATCATCTGTCAAGGCAGTTTTAAAAGTCTTTTAAAGTCGAAAAAATCGATAACAGGGGCCTACCTATCGGGACGCAAAGTTATTGAAACTCCTCCCCAAAGAAGGTCTGGGAATGGTAATGCTTTAGTCTTAAAAAATTGCCATCAAAATAACCTAAGAAATATTGATGTAACGATTCCTTTAGGAAAATTAGTCTCGATTACGGGGGTATCTGGTTCGGGCAAATCCACCTTAATTAATGAGTTATTATATCCAGCTTTACAACATCATTTAACCCGTTTAACTCCCTTCCCCAAAGAGTTAGATAAAGTGGAAGGATTGGACGCGGTTGATAAAGTAATTGTCATCGACCAATCACCGATAGGACGCACTCCTCGGTCAAATCCTGCCACCTATACGGGGGTTTTTGACATTATTCGCGAGATTTTCACCGAAACCATCGAAGCAAAAGCTAGGGGTTACAAAGCGGGGCAGTTTTCTTTTAATGTTAAGGGAGGACGCTGTGAAGCTTGTTTAGGCCAAGGGGTAAACGTGATTGAGATGAATTTTCTCCCCGATGTCTATGTGCAGTGTGATGTGTGTAAAGGGGCGCGTTACAATCGGGAAACCCTACAGGTTAAGTATAAAGGTTATTCGATCGCCGATGTCTTAGATATGACGATCGAGGAAGCATTAAAGGTCTTTGAAAATGTCCCCCGGGCCACCACCAGATTACAAACTCTCGTGGATGTGGGTTTAGGATACTGTAAACTCGGTCAAAGCGCGCCCACTTTATCCGGTGGAGAAGCGCAAAGGGTGAAATTAGCGGCCGAATTATCCCGACGGGCCACGGGAAAAACCCTATATTTGATCGATGAACCGACTACGGGTTTATCTTTTTATGATGTGCATCATCTCTTAGATGTGTTACAAAGATTGGTCGATAAAGGTAATTCGATTATCGTCATCGAACATAATCTCGACGTGATTCGCTGTAGCGATTGGATTATTGATTTGGGACCAGAAGGAGGGGACAAGGGAGGAGAATTAATCGCGGTGGGAACACCGGAAACCGTGGCTAAATGTGAAAAATCCTACACTGGTCATTATCTTGCCCAAGCATTACTTCAATATCCCCCAAAAAAGCGGGATAATGTTAGGGAAGAACACAGAGATAATAAAGCCAATGATCAAGATTAGTATTTAACTCTTGTTCGCTGTTAATTTCCTGACCGGTTTTCCAAGAATAAATTTTAATATCTTGAAAGTAAGACCTTAACTGTCTTAATTGTTCTTTGGGTGTGGCGTAATAATTTTGCAGACGAAAATTATGGGGTTCATCCCGAATAATTGCATAGTCAGCAGTCAATAACTGTTGGTAGCTAAGAGAGGGATTACAGACCCGCAAAATCGCCCAGATGACTAAATTGACATAGCTACTAAAAGGATTGAAACTAATCTTTTTTTTCCAATCGAATTCTGGGATAATTCCCTGAAGATTATGACTAGAAAAGCAAAAATAACCACCCGCTTTACCGATGCGGCTAATTTCCTCTAAAACTAGAAAACGGTCAGCATGGGAAATATAATCAATGCCATTAAAACTAAAGAGAATAAAGTCAAAATAATTATCCGCAAATTGTTCTAGATTTCTGGCATCAGCCACTTGCCAGACTAAATGGGGGAATTTTTGACGACAAGCGGCGATCATTTCCGTAGAATAATCAACACCGATATATTCTCCCACAAGAGGGGCAAAATACTTCGTAGTCCGTCCCGCACCTACCCCTAAATCAAGCATTTTCATCGTCGATAAACGCTCTTGCAGCAGAGTTAAAATTGTCCTTTCTGCCGGCTGTAGCGCGGTTAATTGGGCATAATAACCGACAATACTAGGGTCTCTATAGGTTTGCTGATTTTTGTCCTTAATCATTCTCGATCGCTCTTTCCTACTACCATCTTTAAGAAAAGATTTAGACTATCATAAGATGCGCTTAAATTATCCAATTGGCATCAATGGAGATTTTTAGTTCTTTTGTCTTATCTACAAGGATAGCATTTTCCAAAAGTGATAAAAGAAATGTAAAGTTATTTTATAGTATTAGCCATAATTAAATCTCCCAGTCTTCATATTTTAAACCATCTATACGACTGAACTCACGGATATTATGAGTGATTAAAATTAACTCATTAGCCATAGCAATAGCTGCAATTTGTAAATCATAACCACCGACAGGAATACCTAATTGATTTAATTGAGACCGAATTCTTCCAGCAATTTTTGCAGAATTTTGGTCAAAAGGTAAAATCTTAAATTGATTAAAGAAACGCTCTAGCTTCGCTAAATTTTGGCTCTTCGTTACTTGGTATGGTTCGATAGGGGGGCATAAATCGACTAAATCCTTATCTGGCAAGGGATTTAATTGATTAGTTCGCTCTAGATCGAAAATAATTGACAAAAATCGCTAAATGCTTTTCTATATAGGGGTTCCATCCCTTATAACCCCCGTACATTGCATAACACAAACCGAAGAACCTAAATTTTGCTCTTTTCTACTGCTTTTATAAGCCCCATAATATAATTCTAATTGTACCACAGTAGATAAATAAATCTCGTCTGGCTGATGTTTTGCTAACTCATGAGTAACAGCCAAACTACTATTATTAAGTAGCTTAATACAAACATTTGTACTAACAGATAAGTCATAGTAGTTGTTCTCTTTCCTCATAATCTGGCTGTTTTTCTCTTACTAATAATTCACCTTCCCAACCGCCAATTACTTCTTCAAAAAAGCCTTCTTGCCATTGGCTAAATGTGGTTTTTTCTTCTTTTTCTTTTAGAGATATTGGCTGATCAACTAAGGTGACTTCTAAATCTGTGTTTTTAAGTTCAGGTGGTAAAGATATTTGTAATGTTCCATCTTCTCCTACATGGGTTTTAAAACTAATTGTTTTCATGGTTTCGGCTCAGGTTACTACTATCATAAGGATAGTGTAATATGTCCTCGCCTGACAAGGTGCGTCCCTTGCGATCTTTTAACCATAAAGACATCTTCACCCCAAACAGGTCGGACATGACAGAAACCACCATCCGATGAGAATGGCCATACATCCCACTCAAGACCGAGACGATGGATACTACTCTCTCACGGTAGCCGCTCTTTCCTACTACCATCTTTAAGAAAAGATGGCTCTTCGTTACTATTTATGCTAAATCAACAGACAAGATGCCAAGATAACATACTTCTAACCCAAAAATTACGAAAGTTTCTCAAGCCATAGGCTCTCCGTTTTATTAGTTTCAGTTTATTGTTGATTCCC
>NZ_JADBVE010000005.1:0-3336 GCF_020245285.1 Microcystis sp. M31BS1 | reverse complement strand
TCCCGAATATCAACGCTAAGGCAGAATTGGACATAGTAACCGTCTGCTCGTTTAACAATCCTAACTCGTTTAATTTGGTCTATAGGGTAAAAGTTTAAGTCTCTAGTTCCTTTCAGTTTAACCGTGCCAAGATTTTTCTTATCTGTGAAAGTAATTTTTTTCTATCCTCCGATAGTTGACCGCCACAGTTTTTATATTCCACAGAACGATTATTTTTCTGAAACTTGGGATAACCTTTTTTCCCTTTTATTTTTTTCTGACAATTGTCATAGAAACGAGCAATAGCTGACCAGTCCCGTTCTGCCGATGCTTGTCTAGCCGTAGAATTTAGAGTATCGACAAACTTGAACTGTTGGGCGAGAACTGCACAATATTTATTGAGAGAATATTTATCGATTTTGTCTTCTCTCTTGGCATCCATCCAAAGTCTTAATGCTTTGTTTCTGATGAATTGTACTGTACGAATAGCTTCATCTATGGCAGAAGACTGACTTGGTTTGACCACTGCTTTCATTTCTAAGATAATCATTGTTTATCGACCTCAAACAACTTATTTTAAGTTAACCTATACAGCAGAGATTGTCAAGATTTTAGTCGTGCTTCGCTCTTTTATATTGGTCGGGGTGAAACCCCGACATTTGAGATAAAAAACTTAACTTTTGCAAGTATTGCTGATTTTTGCTGGTTTTTGGAACCTTTTCGCCGGTAATGATGACAAGGTGAAAGGAGCTTCTAGAGAACAGATTATCCCAAAATAACAAAATCGAGATTATCATCTAAGTTGGTATAGATTATGACTGGAATTATGAGTCAACTCAGTCCCCTACAAGCCGAACAAATCAAGGAAATCGGGACTTATTTACGTCAAAAACGGGAAGAAAGCTGCCTGAGCATAGACGATATCGCCGCCCTGACGATGATTAGAGTACCAATGCTAGAAGCGTTGGAAACGGGGAATTGGGAGAAATTACCAGAATTAATTTATGTCAAGGGATTTATCAAACGCTACGGTGATGCTCTAAAAATTGATGGTAAAGCTTTAGCCGATCGCTTGTCTCCTAGTGCGGAACAATTAGCTCAAGAGGTAACTATTCCGAAAAAACTGCCCACAAAAGCTACCCCTCTCCCCAAGGCTGAACCCGCTGCCCCAAAAGTGGAACCGGTGAAACCAGAAAAACCAGCCCTGGAAACTAGCCCCCAACTGGCTAAATCAACCTTTTTCGGGATGTATCTCTGGCTAGGCTTGCTGGCGGGCATATTTTGTGGTATTGGCTATCTTTTCCTCCGTCCCCCTCTCTCTAACCCCCCTGCCGTTACTCCCTCTCCTTCCCCCGTGGGTTCCCCCGCACCAGTAGTCTCTCCTGCACTGGTAGGCTCTCCCTCCCCTTCTCCTCAGCCAAAAGTTCCCCTCTCAGCCCAGGTAACTATTGAACAGGCCGCTTGGGTAAGGGTAATTGCCGATGGCAAAAAAGTCCATGAAGGCAATCTCCAACCCGGGACTAAACAAACTTGGACAGCCCAAAAGAGTTTAAATATTCGATCGGGCAATGCTGGCGGTGTTAAAATCTCTCTTAACCAAAAACCTGCCCAATTA
This sequence comes from Microcystis sp. M31BS1, assembly GCF_020245285.1. Lineage (NCBI taxonomy): Bacteria > Bacillati > Cyanobacteriota > Cyanophyceae > Chroococcales > Microcystaceae > Microcystis > Microcystis sp. M31BS1. The sequence continues at coordinate 1,742 of NZ_JADBVE010000005.1, read as the reverse complement.
ATGGGTAAAGCTGGCCAAATTGGCGAAATCACCCTAACTGCACCCCCTCTCAGTGATCAGTAAACAGTAAACAGTAATCAGTGAACTAAAAACTCACATCTCAAAACTGATAACTGAAAACTGAAAACTGATCACTGATAACTGATAACTGATAACTGATAACTGATCACTGATTAGGCTGCATCATCCCAGATGGGGGTAAGGGTCTGATAATCGTAGCGGGAAGCGTTAGGATGACAGCTGACACAGGTGGTATGACCGAGAGGAGTGGGTAAATTGACCCTAGGATGCAAAACCTTTACATAGGTGGACTGTTCAATTAGGAGGGGAACAAAAGTAGTCTGGGTAAGAGGGCGGGAAGAATAACTGAGATAATCCCAGATAAGACGCTGAGTAATGCCAACAATTGGTTTTAAACGGATACCATAGTGAGAATTAGGATTTTCTAGGATTTTTTTCCAAGTTTGACTCGGTAGGATGCTGGGAGCAATGGCAATATGGCAAGTGGCACAATTTTCTAGATAGGTTTGCTCTCCAATTTGATAACGATTCAGCACTGTATCCGAGGCAGGGGATTGGGCGATCGCTGGTTGTTGAAGTAGCGAAGCCAGTAGAATACCCCCTAGAATACTGAGGAGAAAGAGGATCAGAAAAAAAATCGATTTCACTTGACCGCTGGAAGGCATGACTGGGATGACGAGTAATTGAACACAATTTTGACACTCTCGCCATCACAATGCCAAGCTGTGTGATGGGAGATTCTTGCTTCACAGAAACCTGCTTTTTGAGACGAATCCCAACGAGTCTGACAGTCTCTCCACAAGTTTAAACTCCTGACTGCCCATCAGTATTTGGGTTCTTCTGGTTTATGTGTGGAAACGAGGTCTATACTGATATTTTCTAGTTTTTTCCGCGGCTCGACTGAGCATCGCCGAACGTCAAAATAGCCCTAAAAGTCTTGCTTGATAGGTATTTCACGGTTTCATAAGCAAAAATTAAGTAGGTAGGCGTTAAAAATTATCAGATGCCCCCCTTATCAAGGGGGGACTAAGGGGGGATCGGTACCCCCCTTATCAAGGGGGACTAAGGGGGGATCAGAGGCAAAATCCATTTTTAATTTAATTATAACCAGCTACTTATAACACAAAGTCGAGAAGAGCCTCTTAACTTTTTTTGTATCAAAATTACTTGAACGGGAGCATTAAAAGGGGAGAATTAATCCCCCCATCAATTTAGACAAAGAAACTATTGACCGCAATAGTGCCGAGCGCCGGTAAAGTACCCGTTAACCCAGTCAGATTAATCACCAAATCATTAGCACTTTGGAAACCCGCCGTACCGTCGTTGATAATTAGGTAAGTGGTAGTAGCATTAGCAACCCGCACTAAAACAGCACTGTTAGTTCCGAGAGCTTGATTTCCGGCTGTTGCCCCATTAGCATCGGTAAAGACGTTAGAAACAATGGTGTTAATATTGGTCGTGGTGCTATCTGTTGCCCGGGTAAAAGCGACCGGGGCATTAATGGCCGCACCAGCTTGACTAAGCAGGTCAATCTTATCAGTACCAATAGCAAAATCCGTAACTCGGTCTAGGGCTGCTGCGGTGGACTGACCAAATCGGAAGATGAAGATGTCTGTCCCCGTCCCACCGGTTAAAGTATCGCGTCCAGCAGCACCATTGAGGGTATCGTTACCAGCAGCACCATTGAGGCTATCGTTACCAGCAGCACCATTGAGGTTATT